>NZ_DJDN01000069.1:0-29808 GCF_002431095.1 Pantoea sp. UBA5923
CGCGACAGCACCGTCGCATTGACCGTATGGGTATGCAGCACCGCGCCTGCGTCGGGAAACAGCCGGTAGATCAGGGTATGGAGGCCCGTTTCCGCCGAGGGCCGACGCCCGGACGGCACGCTGCTGGTGGCGATCTCCACCTGAATAAAGTCGTCGCGCGTCAGGCTGCCTTTATCCTTGCCCGATTCGCTGAGCAGGCAGAAGCGGTCATTTTCACGCACCGACATATTGCCGCCGGTGGCGGGCGCCCAGCCTTTTTCACCAATCCAGCGGCAGGCCGCCACCAGCTGGTCGAGCGGAGAGAGTGCAGACATAGCGTATCAGGCATCCTGTAACGTGGGTTTTAGACGTCTAAGCGTCTCGATTGCCAAATATTAACATCCTGTTTATAGTGGCTTCAACACAGGGTTACTCCGCAACGACATTCGCGCTTAAGGCAATTAACCATGACGCAGCCCAATCTGACGCCGGAGAGTAAACTTCCCGCTCTCGGCACCACCATTTTTACCCAAATGAGTGCGCTGGCGCAGCAGCATAACGCCATTAACCTCTCTCAGGGTTTTCCCGATTTCGATGGCCCGCGCTATCTGCAGGAGCGCCTGGCGCATCACGTCAGCCAGGGCGCGAATCAGTATGCGCCGATGACCGGCGCCCTGCCGCTGCGCGAAGCGATCGCCGGGAAAACCGCTGAGCTTTATGGCTACCGGCCCAACGTCGAAACCGATATCACCGTGACCGCTGGCGCGACCGAAGCGCTCTACGCGGCGATCACGGCGCTGGTGCGTCAGGGCGACGAGGTGATCTGCTTCGACCCAAGCTACGACAGCTATGCGCCTGCCGTCGAGCTGTCGGGAGGCGTGCTGAAGCGCATCGCGCTGCAGCCGCCGGGCTTTCGCGTCGACTGGACAGCGTTCGCCCGTCTGCTCTCCAGCAAAACGCGTCTGGTTATCCTTAATACGCCGCACAACCCTTCCGCCACCGTCTGGCGTAAAGCGGATTTCGCCGCGCTCTGGCAGGCGATTGCCGATCGGGAAATTTACGTGCTGAGCGACGAGGTCTACGAGCATATCTGCTTCGATGAGGCGGGTCACGCCAGCGTACTGGCGCATCCGCAGCTGCGCGAACGCGCTATCGCCGCCTCCTCATTCGGCAAAACCTTTCATATGACCGGCTGGAAAGTGGGCTACAGCGTCGCGCCCGCCGCCATCAGCGCGGAGATCCGTAAGGTGCATCAGTATCTGACCTTTGCGGTCAATACGCCCGCACAGCTGGCGATTGCCGATATGCTGCGCAACGCGCCGGAGCACTACCGCGAGCTGCCGTCGTTTTACCGCGCGCGCCGCGACCGCCTGGCGCAGGCGCTGGAGAAGAGCCGTTTTAAGGTGCTGCCGTGTGAAGGCACCTACTTTCTGCTGGCGGACTACAGCGCCATCTCCGATCTCGATGACGTAAGCTTCTGTCAGTGGCTGACGAAAGAGGTGGGCGTGGCGGCGATCCCGCTATCGGTGTTCTGCGCCGGCCCCTTCCCGCACAGGCTGATCCGCCTCTGCTTCGCCAAACAGGAGGCGACGCTGGACGCCGCCGCGGAGCGCTTATGTCAGATTTAAAGATTACCGTTTTGCAGGAAACTCTGTACTGGATGGATGGCGAAGCGAACCTGCGCCATTTCGATGCCGTCCTTGAGGGCGTGACGGGCCGCGATCTGATTCTGCTGCCGGAGATGTTCACGACCGGATTCGCCATGGAAGCGGCGCAGCGTTCGTTGCCGCAGGCGCAGGTGGTGGAGTGGCTGCACCGCCACGCCGAGGCGAGCGACGCGCTGGTAGGCGGCAGCGCGGCGATCCAGACTGAGAAAGGCGCGGTGAACCGCTTTCTGCTGGTAGAGCCGAACGGCACGCTGCACCAGTATGACAAGCGGCACCTGTTCCGCATGGCGGACGAGCATCATCACTATCAGCCAGGGACGACGCGCGAAGTGCTGCAGTGGCGCGGCTGGCGTATCCTGCCGCAGATCTGCTACGACCTGCGCTTCCCGGTGTTCGCGCGCAACCGCAACGACTACGATCTGGCGCTCTATGTGGCGAACTGGCCCGCGCCACGGGCGCTGCACTGGCAGGCGCTACTGCTGGCGCGCGCTATTGAGAATCAGGCTTATGTGGCGGGCTGCAACCGCGTCGGCAGCGACGGCAACCAGCATCACTACAGCGGCGACAGCCGGATTATTTCGCCGCAAGGCGAGATCCTCAGCGAGGCGGCGCCCTTTACGCAGGCGCGGCTCGACGCAACGCTGTCGCTGGAGGCCCTGAACGCTTATCGCGAGCGCTTTCCGGCCTGGCGCGACGCCGACGATTTTACGTGGGCGCAATAAAGCGCCGATGTCCCTCGCCCGCGGAGGAAGCGCTGACAATTCGCGCCAGTAAAGGCGCGGGCCAGGGCGATGACAATAAAAAAGCCGCAGCGGTTCAGGCTGCGGCTTTTTACTGACTGCTAATGCGTCAATCAGATATCGAAGCGATCCAGATTCATCACTTTGGTCCAGGCGGCCACGAAGTCAGTAACAAACTTCTGGTGCGCATCGCTGCTGGCGTACACTTCCGCCAGCGCGCGCAGGATGGCGTTAGAACCAAATACCAGATCGGCGCGGGTCGCGTGGTACTTCACTTCCCCGCTCTGACGATCGCGCCCTTCAAACAGCTCTGCGCTCTCATCGGTGGCGCGCCATGCGGTGCGCATATCCAGCAGGTTCACGAAGAAATCTGTGCTCAACACGCCGGGGCGCTCGGTAAAGACGCCGCGGTCGCTGCCGTCGAAGTTGGTTCCCAGCACGCGCAGACCGCCCAGCAGCACCGTCAGCTCCGGGGCGCTCAGGGTCAGCTGCTGCGCTTTGTCCAGCAGCAGCGTTTCGGTCGACGAACCGCCCTGCACGCGGCGATAGTTACGGAAACCATCCGCCAGCGGTTGCAGTAAAGCGAAGGATTCAACATCGGTCTGATCCTGACGCGCATCGACGCGGCCCGGCGTAAAGGGCACCTGTACCGCCACGCCAGCCGCCGCGGCCGCCATTTCGATCCCGACGTTGCCTGCCAGGACGATGACATCCGCCAGCGAGGCTTTGCCTGAGGTCTGCTGGATATCCTGCAGCACCGGCAGCACGTCGCGGACAACGCTGGCGTTAACCGCCCACTCTTTTTGCGGCGCCAGCGCCAGACGCGCGCCGTTCGCACCGCCGCGCTTGTCGCCGCCGCGGAAGGTTGAAGCGGATGCCCAGGCTGCGGAAACCAGCTGGCTGACGCTCAGTCCCGACGCAGCGATTTTTGCTTTCAGCTCGCTGATATCGCTGTCGTTCGGCTGATGGATCGCCGCCGGCAGCGGATCCTGCCACAGCAGATCTTCTTTCGGCACTTCCGGGCCGAGGTAGCGCGCTTTTGGCCCCATATCGCGGTGGGTCAGCTTGAACCATGCGCGGGCAAAGGCTTCGTTAAACGCCTGCGGATCGTTAAGGAAGCGACGAGAGATCTTTTCAAATTCCGGGTCGAAGCGCAGCGTCAGATCGGTAACCAGCATGGTCGGCTTACGCTTTTTCTCCGGATCGAAGGGATCGGGGATAATCGCGTCGGCGTTGCTGGCTTCAAACTGGATCGCGCCTGCCGGGCTGTGCGTCTGCACCCACTCATATTTGAACAGGTTTTCGAAGAAGTAGTTGCTCCACTGGGTCGGGGTTTGCGTCCAGACCACTTCCAGACCGGAGGTAATGGCGTCCGCGCCTGCGCCGCTGCCGTAGCTGCTGCTCCAGCCAAGACCCTGAGCTTCAATCGGAGAGGCTTCTGGATCGACATCGAGATGGCTGGCGGCGCCCGCGCCGTGTGTTTTGCCCAGCGTATGACCGCCAGCGATCAGGGCGACGATCTCTTCATCATTCATGCCCATATTGCCGAAGGTAGCGCGGATCGCCGGCGCGGCTGATGCCGGGTTGCCGCTCGCTTCCGGCCCTTCCGGGTTGACGTAGATCAGGCCCATTTCCGTCGCGCCGAGCGGCGCATTGGCGAGGCTTTCCGGATGGCGGTGCGCCAGCCATTCGGTTTCGTTACCCCAGTCGACATCCATATCTGGTTCCCACACGTCTTCGCGTCCGGCGCCGAAGCCGAAGGTACGGAAGCCAGCGTTTTCCAGCGAGACGTTACCCGCAAGGATATAGAGATCGGCCCAGGAAATTTTCTGACCATACTTCTGTTTCACCGGCCACAGCAGACGACGTGCTTTATCCAGGCTGACGTTGTCCGGCCAGGAGTTGAGCGGCGCAAAACGCTGCTGACCGCGGCCAGAGCCGCCGCGACCGTCAACGGTGCGGTAGGTACCCGCGCTGTGCCACGCCATACGAATAAACAGGCCGATATAGCTGCCCCAGTCGGCTGGCCACCAGGATTGCGAGTCGGTCAGCAGCGCGCGGATGTCCGCTTTCAGCGCTGAATAGTCGAGTTTGCTGAACTCTTCGCGGTAGTTGAAATCGTCGCTGAGCGGGTTGGAACGGCTGGAGTGCTGGTTTAACAGATCGACACGCAGCATGTTGGGCCACCAGTCGCGGTTGGTGGTGCCGCTACCGGCACCGCGCGCCAGAACGCTTTTCTCTTCGGAAGCGCCGTGGTGGAAAGGACATTTACCTGCTTCGGCTCCACTCGCGCTCGGGCTTTTTTCTTCCGTGGCGCCATGTGGAAAAGGGCATTTACCTGCGGCGGCTGCATTATCGTTATTTTCTGGCGTGCTCATTATCGGCTCCGTTGGCTTTTGATTACCCGGCTACGATAACGTTACGCTTGTATAAACACTATTTGGCTGAACCGACGGTATTGATAGCCGCAGGCTTTCAAATTTAGCTACCGCGATAGGTCGACCACGACCAGGGCGAAATCAAAAAAGGCAGATGAAAATGGCTGCCCGCTTCGGCAATCACAAAGTCGATTTGCGCAGAGACATAGAGCGCATCGCGTCCGTCCATAGCAAAGTAGTCGCCAATCTCTGCGGTCAGGCGATAGTGGCCGGGGGCGAGCGGCTCCGGCGTTAACTCGCTGACGCGCCCGTCGCTGTCCGTGGTGCCTTCGCAGACAGGCAGCCAGCCCTCCGGGCTATTTTGCTCAAGCGAGACGGCGACGCCGACCGCCGGTTTGCCCAGCGCGGTGTCCAGAATATGGGTAGTGATAGTGCTCATGTCAGGCTCTCCTTCAGACGCAACAGGGTGATTTCTCGTAGTTGCTGCAGCGCTTCGCGCGTTTCGGTCTCTTCATCATGGCTCAGGCGACGCTGAAGTTGCGCCAGCATCTCTTCGCCGCTGCGCCCACGGGCGCGAATTAAGAAAACGCGGCCAAAGCGCGCTTCATAGGCCTGATTGCCCGCCAGCATCGCCTGCTTCAGCGCCGCGTCGGCGTCGCCCATCGCTGACTGCTCCTGACGCGACAGCGCCGCCTCTTTGTCCGCGCCGCTGGCGCGCTCGCCGATGCGCGGATGCGCCGTCAGCGCCTGTTCAAGATCCTCGCTGTCCCACGCCTGCGTCAGCCTTTCCGCCTCCTCCAGCAAGGCCGACACGGAGGCAAAGGGACGCGCGGCCGCCAGCGCCTGCTGCCAGCGCGGGATCGCCACGCAGTGGGCGATTGCGGCCTGCGCCGCGTCATAAGGCAGCGCGTTAAAGGTTGCAAGGTTCATCACGCGCTCCGCTGCGCCAGCTGGCACACGGCGTGCAGATAAGCGCGCACCGCCAGCGCCACATCATCGGTCATCACCGCCTCCGCCGGATGGTGGCTGATGCCGCGTTCGTTGCGCACAAACAGCATGCCGACCGGCCAGCGCTCGGCGATGGCGATGGCGTCATGGCCCGCGCCGCTCGGCAGCGCCAGCGTGCGGCCCTGCACCGTCTCTACGGCGCTGCTCAGCGCCTGACGCAGCTGGCTGTCGCAGGCGGTGGCGCTGATGCGGTAATACTCCTCCGCCTCGAAGCACAGGCCGCGTCGCAGCGCGATCGCTTCGCCCTGGGTCAGCAGGCTCGACAGTAGCCGTTCCAGCGGCAGATCTTCCGGGCCGCGCACGTCCAGCGACAGAGCGACCTCGCCGGGAATAACATTAACCGCGCCGGGCTCACAGCTCAGGGTACCGACCGTCGCCACCAGCTGCGGATCCTGCTCGCGCGTCGTCGCCTCGATAAACACCATCCACTCCGCTGCCGCCGCCAGCGCGTCTTTGCGATGCGTCATCGGCACCGTACCCGCATGGCCCGCCTCGCCGGTGAAGCGGCAGCTAAGACGACGCGCGCCGTTGATGGCGGTGACAACGCCCAGCGCCAGCCCGGCCTGCTCCAGGCAAGGCCCCTGTTCGATATGCAGTTCAAGATAGGCGACGATGGCGTTAAGGTCACGGGCGGCGCGCGGAATAGTGTCAGCATCCAGCCCCACATCCGCCATCGCCTGCGCGACGGTAATGCCGTTGCCGTCCGGGTGCGTCGGCCAGCTTTCCGGCCAGCTGCCGGCGATGCCGCGGCTGCCAAGCAGCGTAATGCCAAAGCGCGTTCCCTCTTCATCGCCGAACCCGACCACCTCCACCGCCAGCGGCAGGCGTAGCTGTTTCTCATGGAGCCACTGTACGGTTTCAATCGCGGTCAGCACTCCCAGCATCCCGTCGTAGCGTCCGGCGTTGCGCACCGTGTCGAGATGCGAGCCGAGCAGCAGCGCGGGCGCCCCGCTGCTCGCGCCTTCGTAGCGGCCGCAGATATTGCCGACTTCATCCTGCCAGACGCGCATGCCAGCCTGTGCCATCCATTCGCCTACCTGGGCGTTAGCGCGCAGGTGCTCCGGCGAGAGATAGACGCGCGTCAGGTGATCGGGCGATTCGCTGATCGCCGCCAGCGCGTCGCAGCGCGCCATTACGCGTTCGGCGGCCAGCTGTGCCTCAGCGGCGTTCATCATCATGCGCCGCTCCCGTAGTGATCCCAGGCCGCCTGCATCGCCGCGCCCTGCGTCGCGCGGAAGCCGACGTGCGTCAGTACCGCCTCCAGCGCCGCCAGCGTGGTCATTACACAATCTTTACGGGCGTTATAGCCCATGGTGCCAATGCGCCATACCTTGCCATGCAGCGGGCCAAACGAGGTGCCGATCTCAATGCCAAAATCTTCCAGCATCAGCTTGCGCACCTGGTCGCCGTTGACGCCCTGCGGGATCACCACGCCGAGCACGTTGTTCATCTTGTGCTTCAGGTCGCCGAACGTTTCCAGTCCCATGCCCTGAATGCCCTTCAGCAGCGCGTCGCCATGCAGCTTGTGGCGCGCGATGCCTGCGTCCAGCCCTTCCTGCAAAATTAGACGGGCGCATTCGCGCGCGCCGAACAGCGCGGTAGTCGCCTCGGTATGGTGGTTAAGCCGCTCCGGCCCCCAGTAATCCATGATCATGCCGAGATCGAAATAGTTCGAGTAGATCATCTCCTCATCGCCATCCTGATGCTGGGCGGTGCGGATCCCCTCTTCAACGCATTTACGCCTGCGGATAGCTTCTTCCATCTGCGGGCTTAAGGTGATGGGCGAGGTGCCGGACGGGCCGCCGAGGCACTTCTGCATGCCCGCCGATACCGCATCCAGCCCCCAGGCGTCGGTTTCCAGCGCGTTACCGGCGAGCGACGCGGTGGCGTCGGTATAGAAGAGCACGCCATACTTTTTGCAGATCGCGCCCAGCTCCGCCAGCGGTTGCAGCATGGTGGTTGAGGTATCGCCCTGTACCGTCAGCAGCAGGCGCGGCTTAACGCGCTTAATGGCATCTTCGATCCGATCCGGCGTAAAGACCTCGCCCCAGGGCACCTCAATGGTGTGCACCTCGGCGCGGCAGCGGCGGGCAATCTCGCACAGCAGATGGCCGAAGCGGCCGAATACCGGCACCAGCACCCTATCGCCAGGCCGGATCGCCGACAGCAGGATCGCCTCGATCCCGGCGCGTGAGGTACCGTCAATCAGCAGCGTCCAGCGGTTTTCCGTACGGAAGACGCCGCGATAGAGCGCCATCACCTCGTTCATATAGTGCGTCATCGCCGGATCGTACTGGCCGATCAGCTGAGTTGACATGGCGCGCAGCACGCGCGGATCGGCGTTGATCGGGCCAGGCCCCATCAGCAGGCGCTGCGGCGGATTAATTTGCGGGTAGCGGTTTTCCATATTGGTTTCCTTATGAAATTAGAGTCGCACCGAGGAGATAAACTGCTTCAGCTCCGGCGTCTGCGGCGCGGCGAACAGGGTTTTGCTGCTGCCCTGCTCCCAGACGCGCCCCTGATGCATAAAGACCACGCGATCGCCGACGTCGCGCGCGAAATTCATCTCATGGGTGACCAGGATCAGCGTCATTCCTTCGGCGGCGAGCTGCTCCAGCACTTTCAGCACCTCGCCCACCAGCTCCGGATCGAGCGCCGAGGTGATTTCGTCGCACAGCAGCACCTTCGGGTTCATCGCCAGCGCGCGGGCAATGGCGACGCGCTGCTGCTGCCCGCCGGAGAGGTTCGCCGGGTAGTAATCGAGGCGCTCGCCGAGGCCGACTTTCTCCAGCATCTGCGTCGCCAGCGCGCGGCACGCCGCCTCGCCTTTCTTCAGCACCCGGCGCGGCGCCAGCATCACGTTTTCCAGCGCGGTCATATGGGGAAAGAGATTGAAGTTCTGAAACACCATGCCGACCGAACGGCTGATGTCGCGCGCCAGGCTATCGCGATCGGTAATCGTCATGCCGCCCAGCTTGATGCTGCCTTCCTGATAGCCCTCCAGACCGTTCATACAGCGCAGCAGCGTGCTTTTGCCTGAACCGCTGCGGCCGATGATGGAGATCACTTCGCCCATTTCGATATCGAGATCGACGCCTTTCAGCACATGATTATCGCCGTAGTACTTCTGCACCTGATTAATGGTGATGAGCGGCATGGAATTTTTTCTCCAGATACTGGCTGTAGCGGGACAGCGGGTAGCACATCAAAAAGTAGCCCAGCGCGACCAGCCCAAACACCTTAAACGGCTGCAGGGTCACGTTGTTCAGAATGGTTCCAGCTTTCGTCAGTTCGATAAAGCCGATAATGGAGGCGAGCGCGGTGCCCTTGATCACCTGTACGGCGAAGCCCACCGTCGGCGCGATGCCGATACGCAGCGCCTGGGGTGCGATAACCCGCCAGAGGGTCTGGCCGAAGCTAAGGCCCAGGCAGCGCGACGCTTCCCACTGGCCTTTCGGCAGCGCGCGGATGCTGCCGAACCAGATATCGAGCAGAAAAGCGCTGGTATAAAAGGTCAGGGCGAGCGAGGCCGCGGTCCAGGGCGCGACGTCGATGCCAAACAGCCCGACGCCGAAAAAGGCGAGAAAGAGCTGCATCAGCAGCGGCGTGCCCTGGAACAGCTCGGTATAGGCGCGGATGAGCCGCGTCAGCCATTTCCGCTGCAGCAGGCGCAGCAGGAGCAGCGGCAGCGTCACCAGCGTGCCGCCGACAAAGGCGGTCAGCGACAGCAGCAGGGTCCAGCGCGCCGCCAGCAGCAGATTGCGCAGAATGTCCCAGTCGGTAAAGGTCGTCATCATCGCTGCGCTCCAAACCATTTACGCCCCAGCGCCAGCAGCACCTGCCGCATGGCGATCGATAACAGCAGATAGATCAGCGTGGTCACCAGATAGACCTCGAAGCTTAAAAAGGTGCGCGACTGGATCAGGTTGGCGGCGAAGGTCAGCTCTTCATAAGAGACCTGCGACACCACCGACGAACCGAGCATTACGATAATGCACTGGCTTACCAGCGCAGGATAAATGCGCTGTAGCGACGGCGGCAGCACCACGCGCAAAAAGGTCTGCGCGCGCGTCAGGCCCAGCACGCGTCCCGCTTCCCACTGCCCTTTCGGCGTCACCTGAATCCCGGCGCGGATAATCTCGGTGCTGTAGGCACCGAGGTTAATCAGCATCGCCAGCAGCGCCGCCTCGCCCGCCGTCAGCTTCAGTCCCAGATTAGGCAGACCGAAAACGATAAAGAAGAGCTGCACCACGAACGGGGTGTTGCGGATGATCTCCACATAGAGGCCCCAGAGACGGCTGGCCCAGCTCGCTTTACCGCTGCGCAGCGCCGCGCCGAGGATCCCCAGCCCGACGCCGCCCACGGTGGCCAGCACCGTTAGCTGAAGGGTGACCCACAGCCCGGCAAGCAGCTCTGGCCAGTAGGGCCAGAGCGCAGGGAAGTTAAGTTGCCCGAGCATCATGCGCCCTTATGCGCCGAGGCTGGCGGGCAGCGGAGCTTTCAGCCACTCTTCCGACAGCTTGTTGAGCGTGCCGTCTTTGATGCCCTGCTCAATCAGCGCGTCGATCTTCGCCTTCAGCGCCGGTTCACCCTTCTTCAGACCGATAAAGCAGGGCGAATCTTTCAGCATAAACTGCGCTACCGGCGCTTTTTGCGGGTTCTGCCGCGCGATCGCCGCGATCACCAGGTTGCCGGTCGCGATGTACTGCACCTGTCCAGAGAGGTAAGCCGACAGCGTGGTGTTGTTATCCTCGTAGCGCTTCACCTGCGCCTCTTTCGGCGCGAGGCTACTCAGCACCATATCCTCTACCGCGCCGCGCGTGACCCCAATACTCTTGCCGCTGAGCGCCGCCGCGTCTTTCAGCGTCTCGCCTTTTGGCCCAAAGACGCCAAGGAAAAAGGGCGCATAGGCGCGGCTGAAGTCGATCACCTTCTCCCGCTCAGGGTTTTTACCCATGCTGGAGATCACCAGATCGACCTTGTCGGTTTGCAGATAGGGCACGCGGTTGGCGCTGGTGACCGGTACCAGCTGCAACTTAAGTTTCATCTGTTTCGCCAGATAGCGCGCGGTGTCGATATCATAGCCTTGCGGCTGCAGATCGGTGCCCACCGAGCCGAACGGCGGGAAATCCTGCGGCACCGCCACGCGCAGCACGCCGCGCTTCTCAATATCCTGTAACTGATCCGCCAGCGCGCTGCCGGTCTGGATCGCTAATAATGCTGCCGCCGCTACCGCCATTAATACCTTTTTCATTATGCACCCCGGTAAGTTGACCTGAAACAAAAGATTCTTGTAATTGTGATTTGCAACTAATGTGCCAATGCAGTACGAGGTGAGGTAAACGGCAAGAAGGCTTAATTACGGCAGTTAAGGCGGGTTTTCACCGCCCGACGCAGGAGGATCAAAATGAGGCAAAGCACCAAAAAGGTGCTCTTTAACGGTGCTCCAGCTCGTCCAGCTGCAGATAGAGATCGGCGATCTGGTGGATACGCTGGCGACCTTGCGACAGCATTTCATGCAGTAGCGCATTGGTCAGTAAATTGATCAGGCTCATCGCCGAAGCGTAGCTGTCGAAGGCGGATACGCTGTCGAGCGGCGCGCAAAGCTGCCAGCGCGCCAGACCCGCCATCGACTGCGCCTGCGGCTCGCACAGTACCAGCAGCGGAATATCGCGCTGCTGCAGCTGCTGTATCAGCGGGCGGATCAGGCGCGGACGACGGCGAAACGCCATTACGATCACCATATCGTCGGCGGTAATATCCACCACCTCTTCCGCCAGCGTCTGGCCCGGCTGCGGCAGTACGGCGACGCTGGAACGGGCCTGCAGCAGCTGCTGGCGCAGGTGCAGCGCCAGCGGCCAGGAGTTACGCATCCCGATAACGAAAATACGTTTCGCCTGCGTCATCTGCTGCACCGCCTCGCCAAACTGCTGCGCGTCAAGCGCGTTCACCCACTGCGTCAGGTTCGCCATCTCCTGCTTATAGTGGCGCGCCAGCAGCGTATTGCCCTGCACCGCGTCGCGGTTGTCGGTCAAGGGCATACCGCTCTGCCGCAGGATACGCAGTTCGTCGCGCATATCTTTATATTTGTCATAGCCCAGCCGTCGGAACAGGCGGCTGACGGTGGCTTTCGACACGCCGCTGAGCCGCGCCAGCTCGGCGCTGTTGTAGCTGATCAAATCGTCGAAATGGTCAAAGACGAAATCCGCAATACGCTGCTCCTGAGGAGAAAGCTGCGGATAGTGGCTTCTGAGTCGTTCATCGAGCTGTTTCATGCGTCGTCCTGTAACTTTCGTTTCAGCAGAAGCTAGCATAATTCGATCCAGGTTACCGCTGTCGTGCGCGACCGCAAAAACTGGAACGGCTCTTGCTTGGATCCTCGCTCTGTTACCCGATAAGAAGCGTAAATATGATTCAGAGCAATATGGCTCCGCTGGGCATGGCGGTCGCACCGCACCACCTGGCGAGCGAGAGCGCGCTGGCGGTGCTACGCGACGGCGGCAACGCCCTTGAGGCGATGGTCGCTGCGGCTGCCACCATCGCAGTAGTTTATCCCCATATGAACGGCCTCGGCGGCGACGGCTTCTGGCTGGTGCTGCCGCCCAACGGCGATCCGGTGGCTATCGACGCCAGCGGCGCGGCGGGTTCGCTGGCGCATCCCGACTTTTACCATGGCGAAGACAGGATCCCGCATCGCGGTCCGAAAGCGGCCTTAACGGTGGCCGGGACGGTGAGCGGCTGGCAGGAGGCGCTGGCGCTCTCCCGGGAGCTGGGTGGCGCATCGCTGCCGCTGC
The DNA here is from genome assembly GCF_002431095.1 of Pantoea sp. UBA5923. Classification (NCBI taxonomy): domain Bacteria; kingdom Pseudomonadati; phylum Pseudomonadota; class Gammaproteobacteria; order Enterobacterales; family Erwiniaceae; genus Pantoea; species Pantoea sp. UBA5923. The sequence continues at coordinate 12,567 of NZ_DJDN01000069.1, forward strand.
CGCGCCTGCTGCGCGACGCCATTCGCTATGCTGCCGACGGCATTCCGGTCACCGCGTCGCAGGCGGCCGCCACCGCCGCAAAACGGCACGAGCTGGAACATCAGCCGGGATTTGCCGCCACCTTTTTGCCGGACGGCGAGCCGCCGCGCCAGGGCAGCCGCTTTACCCAGCCAGCGCTGGCGCAGACGCTCAGCCTGCTGAGCGAACAAGGCCTCGACAGCTTCTATCGCGGCGAGCTGGCGCGCCACCTGGCGCGAGAGATGTCAGCGCTCGGCATGCCGGTGACGCTGGCGGATCTGCAGCAGCAGCGCGCGCGTCGCTGCGTTCCGCTGCACGTAGCGCACAGCGAAGGCGATCTGTGGAATATGGTGCCGCCGACTCAGGGCCTGGTCTCGCTGGCGATCCTCGGCATTACCGATCATCTTGCGATGGCGCAGGCTGATGAGGCGCAGACGGTGCACCGCATTGTGGAAGCGACGAAAAAAGCGTTTGCCCTGCGCGATCGCCATATTACCGACCCGCGCCATATGAACTGCGAAGCGCAGTCGCTGTTAACGCTGGATCATTTCGCCACTCTGGCGAGCCAGATTGACGAGGCGCAGGCCGCGCCCTGGGGAACCGGACGTGGCCCAGGCGACACGGTATGGATGGGCGTAATGGACAGCAGCGGCCTCGCCGTCTCCTTTATTCAGAGCATCTATCACGAGTTCGGCAGCGGCGTGGTGATCCCCGGAACCGGCATCACCTGGCAGAACCGCGGTGCCGCCTTTAGCCTGGATCCGGAGCATCTGCTGGCGCTGGCGCCGGGCAAGCAGCCGTTTCACACCCTTAATCCCGCCGCCGCGCGCCTGAAAGATGGCCGCACGCTGGTCTACGGCTCAATGGGCGGCGACGGACAGCCGCAAACCCAGGCGGCGATCTTTACCCGACATGTGATTCAGGGCATGCCGCTGCAGCAGGCGGTAAGCGCGCCGCGCTGGCTGCTGGGGCGCACCTGGGGCAACGCATCTGACTCGCTCAAGCTGGAAGGTCGCTTCGCGCCGGAGACGGTCGCCAGACTGCGCCAGCTGGGGCATGAGGTAGAGCTGCTGCCCGATTTCAGCGAGGCGGTTGGTCACGCGGGCGCTATCGTGCGCCATATCAACGGCATGCTGGAAGGCGCATGCGATCCGCGCAGCAACGGCAGCGCAAGCGGATTCTGACAGGAGAAATAAGATGAATCAGACAACAGACTGGGCGCGCTATCTGGCGCAGATGGAGCAGTTGCTGACGCTGGAGCTGGACGACGCGCGCCGCGCCGAGCTGGTCATTCAGCTGGAGCGCATCGCCGCGCTGGCGGCACCGCTGATGGCGTATCCTCTCGACGAGAGGCTGGAAGTGGCGGGAGTCTTTCATCCATGAACCTCAGCGAATTTTCTCTCCAGACGCTGCAGCAGGCGATTCAGCGCGGCGATCTCAGCGCGCGCGAGGTGGCGCAGCAGACGCTGCAAGGGATTGAGCGCCACCGGGCGATTAACGCCTGGACCGACGTTACCGCCGAACGCATGCTGCGCGAGGCTGACGCGATCGATGCGCAGCGGCGGCGCGGCGAGAACCTGCCGCCGCTGGCGGGCATTCCTTATGCGGTGAAGAATCTGTTCGACGTGGCGGGACATACCACGCTGGCGGGCGCCGCCTTGTTTCAGGATCGTGCTGCGGCGACGCAGGACGCCTGGGCGATCAGGCGTCTCAGCCGCGCCGGGGCGCTGCTCTCCGGCATGCTGAATATGGATGCCTACGCCTATGGGTTTACCACTGAGAACACCCATTTCGGCGCGACGCGCAATCCCCATGACCTGACGCGCGTGGCGGGCGGATCGTCGGGCGGCTCCGCTGCGGCGGTGGCGGCCGGGCTGGCGCACTTCTCTCTCGGCACCGACACCAACGGGTCAATTCGCGTGCCTGCGTCGCTGTGCGGCATCTTCGGCCTGAAGCCGACCTTTGGCCGCCTGTCGCGCAGCGGCAGTCATCCCTTTGTCGGCAGCCTCGATCATATCGGCCCCTTCGCGCGCCGCGTCGAAGATCTGGCGCTGGTGTATGACATATTGCAGGGCCGCGACGCCGATGACGCCTTTCAGGCGGACCGGCCTGCCGATCCGACGCTGGTCGGGCTGGAAGCGCGCGGCCAGCGCTGCGCGCTGCTGGGCGGCTTTTTCTCTGCCTGGTGCGACGAGGACGCCCGCGACGCGCTGGCGCGGGCCGCTCAGGCGCTGGATATCAGCGATGAGGTAACGCTGCCGGAAGCGGAGCTGGCGCGTTCCGCGGCCTTTATCCTGACCGCCTGCGAAGGCGGCAATCTCTATCTGCCCGCGCTGCGCGCCTCGCCGGAGCGTTTCGAGCCCGCCTCGCGCGAGCGGCTGCTGGCGGGCGCGATGCTGCCCGCCGCCTGGTATGTGCAGGCGCAGCGCTTCCGCCGCCATTTCCAGCAGCAGGTTCTGCCGCTGTTCGAGCGCTTCGATGTGCTGATCGCGCCCGCTACGCCCTGCGTCGCGCCGCCGATCGGTCAGGAGAGCATCCGCATTAACGGCGTCGATCTGCCCTCGCGCGCCAGCATGGGCATGCTGACGCAGCCGATCTCCTTCCTGGGGCTGCCGGTGTGCAGCGTGCCGCTGGCGACGAAAAGCGGCCTGCCGATCGGGCTACAGCTGATTGCGGCACCCTTTAACGAAACCGCCGCGCTGCGCGTCGCCTTTGCGCTTGAGCAGCAGGGCATTACCCTGGCGCCAACCTGTCTGGATAAACGAAATGAGAACTGAAGAGATTAATTTGCCGCACGTCGTGGCGGAGGTAACGGCTGCTTTTCACCGCTACGAACAGGCGCTGGTGAGTAATGATATCGATACGCTGGACGCCCTTTTCTGGCACGATGAGCGTACCGTACGGCTCGGCGCGGGCGAGAACCTCTATGGCATCGAGCAGATCCGCGCCTTTCGCGCCCAGCGTCCCGCCGCCGGACTGGCACGCACCCTGCGTAACAGCGTCATTACCACCTTCGGCGAAGAGTATGCGGTCTGCAGCACCGAGTTCACGCGCGAAGGCACAACTAAAACTGGCCGCCAGCAGCAGAGTTGGGTCCGGCTGCCGGACGGCTGGCGGATCGTCGCCGCGCAGGTCAGTTTGATGAGCGAAAGCTGAGTTTAGCGGGCGCGCTGCGCCTGGCGCTGAACCGCAATCGCTTCGGCGCGCTGCAGCAGCTGCTGGATATCATCTTCATCAATATCCAGCAGCTGGCCGCTTTCCAGCGCCTGATGCAGATCGTCACGCGTAATCGGCACATCGATCGCGACCGGCTCCGGCTTCGCCTCGGTTGAAGCCAACGGATGCGGATAGCGACGGCCCGCCAGGTTGTTGAAGATAATCGCCAGCAGCGCCAGACAGAGGGAGTTAAGCAGCACAGGCGTCAGAATATAGTGGTAGCCCAGCTGATGTACGTTGCCGCCGCCGAGAATGGCGGTCAGCGCCACCGCGCCGCTGGGCGGATGCAGGCAGCGCAGCTGAAACATCACCGCAATGGCCAGGCAGGCGGCGACGCCGCAGGCCAGCGGAGCATAAGGAATAGTTATGGCGGCGGTTACGCCAATCGCGCCCGCCACCATATTGCCGCCGACAATGGACCAGGGCTGCGCCAGCGGGCTGTTGGGGATGCCGAACAGCAACACGGCGGAAGCGCCCATCGGCGCGACAAACCATAAATTGACCTGTCCCAGCAGCCAGTGGCTAATCAGACTGGTAATGGTCAGGCCAAGGCCAGCGCCGATACTGGCGATAACGATTTGTTTTTTCGCCACCGGCAGCGGATGCGGCCAGAAGCGGGCAAGAAAAGTGCGCAACGTGCCTCTCCACTTCGCCTGACGCGGTTCAGCTATCTTCACGACGCTCACTCATCAGAAAAAATTATGGAAACGGCCATTGTCGCTGATTGCTTTAACCGTAACAACCATGGGTTTCGCAGGTGCTTCAGGATTCAGACAACTACGCAGGGCTGGCGCAGCGCCAGCCCTGGCGGTTATTTGATTACCGGATTCTTTTGCAGCGAGAGCGCTGACAAAAACGCGTCGTCAAGCTGCAGGTGCTGCGCCACCAGTTCGCGCGGCGTGCTGGCGAGCCACTGGTTAAGCGAAATATCGGCATAGTAGTCGCTCTTGAACAGCTCCAGAAACCGCAGCGGCCCTTTGCCGGTATTCTCAATATAGTGGCCCATGGCGAAAGGCACGTAGCCGACGTCGCCCGCCCGGTAGTCGAAGGTTCTCGCCTGACCGGATGAGGCGAAAACGCCCATGCGCCCCTCCCCCTCCAGATAGTATTGCCACTCATCGTTATTGGGATGCCAGTGCAGTTCGCGCATACCGCCCGGCGCAATCTCCACCAGCGCGGCCGCAATGGTTTTTGAAACCGGGAAGTTAGAGGAGTCGGTAATTCTCACCGTACCGCCCGGCGCGGTTATCGGCTTCTGCGCCAGCATATGATGCGTGAAAACTTTTTTTGATTTTGGCGCGCCCTGAATCGCGTCCGAGGCCAGGCTGCCCGGCACCTTGCCGGCAAAGATATATTCGTCATCCGGCGAAGGCAGTTTTGCAAAGGTTGAGACCGGCACGCTGAAGTTCTTCGCCAGGATATCGGGCGGTATATGTTTGAACCAGTCTGACAACAGAAAGGTACTGTCCTCATCAAAGCTGCCGTCGTCAAAAGCCAGCAGAAATTCGCAGCCGTCGGGTCCCAGTCCCTGAATCGAATGGGGTATGCCCGGCGGAAAATACCAGAGATCGCCGACGCCGATATCGTCGACAAACCAGCCGCCTTCGGTATCAAAAGCGGTAACCCGCGCCTGGCCGAAGGTCATATAAGCCCACTCACCCTCTTTATGCCAGTGCAGCTCGCGGATGCCGCCTGCGTTAAGACGCATATCGACGCCCGCGATGGTGGTCGAGATACCCAGCTCGCGCTGCGTCACCTGTCGCGTCCATCCGCCGCTGCCTTTGCGAACGTGCGCGTCGCTAAAAGAGAAGCGCAGGTTGGGCAGCGTACCGCTGTCGGTGGCGGGCGGGTCGACGATATCGGGATTTTGCGCCTCTCTCGCAGGATCGTGCGGGCCGGGATCGCGCGGCGTACCGGCGGGCCAGGAGGCGATGGTGTCGTGGGCGTGCACCTGGCCTGCCGCCAGCGCCACCGTTCCGCCTGCGGCGAATGCCATAAAGTTCCTTCTGGAAAGCTTGCTCATCAAAACGATTCCTTATTCCGTTAGTAAAAATCTCAGCGGAATATCTATAAACGCAAAGCGAAAACCAGGCGGCAGGCAATATGTAACATTCCACTGAGCGGCGTGGAACCTAACGGTTGTTAATTAATTTTGTTGCGGAAATATTTTTATTTCATTTATGAAACGTTAATAAAACGCGGAGTAAGGCGCTTTATGACGCGCACAAAAGGCTAACGGTTGAGGGGAAGCATTAATTTTTCTGCTAAATAGTCGGTTACAGTTTTTTAACGGCAGCAGACGGGTAGGCGCGGCTGGCTATACAGCCGCGCCCTGTTTTTTCAGGGCTGTGGTGCCGGATGGGTTGCGATCCAGTGATCGGCGATCTGCTGACGCGTACAGATCCAGACGTCGCTGTACTGCTGGATATGGTCAAGGAAGTTTTGCAGCGCTTTGAATTTCCCTGGCCGCCCCAGCAAACGACAGTGCATGCCGACCGACATCATCTTCGGCTGGGTTTCGCCCTCTTCATACAGAACGTCAAAGGTGTCGCGCAGGTAGGTAAAGAACTGCTCGGCGGTATTGAAACCCTGCGGCGTGGCGAAGCGCATATCGTTGCACTCCAGCGTGTAGGGGATAATCAGATGCGGCTTCACGGTGCCGTCCTGACAGGTGACCTGCGTCCAGAACGGCAGATCGTCGCCGTAATAGTCGCTGTCGTAGCTAAAGCCGCCCTGCTCGACCACCAGCCGCCGGGTGTTAGGGCTGTCGCGCCCGGTGTACCAGCCGGTCGGCGCTTTGCCAAACAGGTCGGTGAGGACGTCTACCGCCTGCTGCATATGCTGCCGCTCGGTTTTGGCGTCCATCGACTGGTAGTGGATCCAGCGCCAGCCGTGGCTTACCACGTCGTAGTCGGCCTGCTTGATCGCGTCGACGATCTCTGGATGACGCGCCAGCGCCATCGCAACGCCGAACACCGTCAGCGGCAAACCGCGCTTCTGGAATTCGCGGTGGATGCGCCAGAAGCCGGCGCGCGAACCATATTCGTAGAGCGAATCCATCGACATATGGCGGTCGGGATAGCTGGCCGCGCCGATGATGTCGGAGAGAAACTGCTCGGAGCCGGCGTCGCCGTGTAGCACGTTGTTCTCTGCGCCCTCTTCATAGTTGAGCACGAACTGCACCGCCACGCGCGCCTTGTTCGGCCAGGCCGCATGCGGCGGCGTGGCGCCGTAGCCGATCAGATCGCGCGGATAGTTTTTGTTGAAGCTGTACTCTTTTTTGGCTGAACTATCCATTCATCAGTTCCTGTGTAATTGCGGCAAGGTCACGTTAGTTTAGATGCTGAAACGCGCCTGAGAGAGGTTTAGCTATCGGCCAGTCGAGATCGCCATGCTTGCTGGTGCCAAAGCCAAGCGCCACCAGCGCTTCAACCATTTTCACCGCCGCGCTGACGCCGTCGATAACCGGCATACCCAGCTCCTGCGTCAGCTCACGTGCCAGCGTCGCCATCCCGCCGCAGCCCAGAACAATTGCGCCGCAGCCATCCTGCTGCTTTGCCTGCAAACAACGCTGGCGCACCTTTTCCTGCGCGATACCCGAACCATCCTCCAGCGCCAGCACCGGCAGATCGATCGCGTGCAGCGCGGCGCAGTGATGGGTGAAGCCGTACTGCTGCAGCAAATGGCGCGCAATCGTCAGCGTACGCGGCAGCGTGGTGACGATAGAAAAGCGCGTCGCCACCAGCGTTGCAGTGTGCATCGCCGCCTCGGCGATGCCGATTACCGGGCCGCTGGCCAGCTCGCGCGCCGCCAGCAGGCCGGGATCGCCAAAGCAGGCGATAACATGGCCGCTGACGCCCTGCGCTTTGCCGCGCTTTACCTGCTCCAGCACGCCGATCGCCGCGATAGCTTCGTCGAAATGGCCTTCAATCGAGGGCACGCCCTGCGACGGCGAAACCGCGATAATTTCAGTGCCTGGCGCCGCCACCGCGCGCGCCGCCGCGCCGATAGTTTCCGTCATCGCGAGGCTGGTATTAGGATTGATCACCTGGATCAGGCTCATGATGTCACCTCTTTATGACCGGCAAATAACCGTGAGAAGTCGGGCAGCGTCTCGCCGCTGCGCTCAAAATGCAGGCTGGAAACGATATGATCGAAGTGGTGCTGCAACGCCTCGGTCAGCGCGGCGAGATTGCCGGCGCGCAGATGGGCGACCAGACGATCGTGATCGTCACAACGGCAGCCCTGCTGCCAGGGCGCGCCCCAGGCGGCAATCACCAGCGAAGTGCGCTGCGTCAGGCGCGTCACCAGTTCGGTCAGCACCTGGTTGCCCGCAATAGCCTGTAGTTCGATATGAAAGGCGGCCGAGAGACGGATAGCCGCCGCGCCGTCGCGAGCCTCATGCGCCTGCTGCTCCTGCGCAATGCGCTGCGTCAGTCCCGCCAGATGCGGCGGCTGCAGATGCGCCAGCACCGCGGGCAGATTGCCGCATTCGATCAGCGCGCGAGTGCGGAAGATATCGCGCGCCTCGTCAACGCCGGGCGTGGCCACCTGTGCACCGCGCCTGGGCAATAGCGTCACCATCTGCACTGCGGCGAGGCGCTGCAGCACCTTGCGAATACCGGTGCGGCTGACGCCAAATACCTCCGCCAGCGCCTCTTCCGGCAGTTTGCTGCCCGGCGGCAGCTGGTGTTCCACAATGGCGTTCATCAACGCCTGAAAGATAAATTCGTCTTTATCCCCGCGATCGACGGCCAGCGTCTGGCCTCTTTCACTTTTCATATCCTGCTCCCTTGAAAGGCTGCGTGCGCTTATCGTATACGCGAAAATATTTTTTTGTATACAAGATTTCAATTGTGGCCTAGATCCTGCAATAGCCTTTCACGTTGCTGTAACCATTAAACATCGTTATTAGGAGCAGGTTTCATGCCAAACTCTCGAAAAAATTCTTCTGCGTCGGCTGCTGAAGCCCGCGCGCGTTACAGTCCGCGCCTCACCAACGAGGATCTGGCGCCGACGCGCCATCAGAACTGGACGTGGTATAACATCTTCTCTTTCTGGATGTCGGATGTGCACAGCATGGGCGGCTATGTCGTCGCTGCCAGCTTTTTTACCCTTGGTCTGGCGAGCTGGCAGGTGCTGATTTGCCTGCTGGCGGGGATCTGCATCGTGCAGCTGTGCGCGAATCTGGTGGCGAAGCCGAGCCAGATGGCGGGCGTGCCCTACGCGGTTATCTGTCGTCAGGCGTTTGGCGTTTTCGGCGCGAATATACCGGCGGTAATCCGCGGACTGATCGCTTTCGCCTGGTACGGTATTCAGACCTGGCTGGCCTCCAATGCGCTGATGCTGGTGCTGCTGAAATTCTTTCCCACGCTCGCAGCGATGACCCATGCCAGCTGGCTGGGTCTGTCGCTGCTCGGCTGGTGCTGCTTCAGCGTGATGTGGTTTTTACAGGCGATGGTGTTCTGGCACGGCATGGACGCCATTAAGCGTTTTATTGATGTGGCAGGCCCTGCTGTCTATGTGGTGATGGTGGCGCTGGCGGGCTGGATTGTATACAAGATTGGTTTAAACGGTATCTCTTTCACGCTCTCAAGCAAGTCGCTGAGCGCAGGCGAACAGGGCTGGCAGATGATTACCGCCACCGCGCTGGTCGTTTCCTACTTTTCCGGGCCGCTGCTTAACTTCGGCGACTTCGCGCGCTACGGCAAAAGCATGGGCGAGATTCGCCGCGGCAACCGCTGGGGCCTGCCCTTTAACTTTTTACTCTTCTCCGTGGTGACGGTGGTTATCGTCTCCGGCACCCAGTCGCTGTTCGGCAAAATGATCACCGATCCGATTGAGACCGTCAGCATGGTCGGTAACGATGTGGCGGTGGCTATCGGCCTGCTGACCATGATCGCCGCGACTATCGGCATCAATATCGTAGCGAACTTCGTGTCACCCGCATTCGATTTCTCTAACTGCTCGCCGCAGAAAATCAGCTTCCGCACCGGCGGCATGATCGCCGCGGTCGGCTCAGTGCTGCTGACGCCGTGGAACCTGTTTCAGTCGCCGGAGCTGATCCACTATACCCTCGACGTTCTGGGCGCCTTTATCGGGCCGCTGTTTGGTATTCTGCTGGCGGATTTCTACCTGATTAAACGCAGCCGCGTCTCTGTTGACGACCTCTTCGACGCGACGCCGCAGGGCCGCTACTGGTATCGCGGCGGCTTTAACCCGAAAGCGATCTGCGCGCTGCTGCCGTCGGTCGGCATCGGCCTGATTATTAGCTTTGTGCCGGCGCTGCATGAGGCCGCCAGCTTTAGCTGGTTTATCGGCGCGGCGCTGGGCAGCGGATGCTATCGCTATCTGGCGCGCAACGAGCGCGTAGCGGGCGCGGTGAAACCTTTCGCCGGTAGCGTAGCGATGCAGAAAGAGTAAGGATTGAAACGTCAGAAAAGCAAAAGGCCGATTCATTACTGAATCGGCCTTTCTGAAGAGTTGGCGGTGCGGACGGGACTCGAACCCGCGACCCCCGGCGTGACAGGCCGGTATTCTAACCGACTGAACTACCGCACCGCGCTGTGTTCCCCGTCGGGAACGAGGCGCATATTAATGGCCCCTCTTAACCCCGTCAACGCTTTTTATCGCCGCGCTGCGCGTTTGCTGTTTTTTTACGCTTAACGCTGATTTAACCGGCGAAACGCCCCTTGTTAACCGCGCCACAGGCAGCTTCCGCCCTTTTTCATCACCAGATCGAGCCGCGACTCGTGCGCCATCACCTCTTCATCCGACGCCGCCACTACGCGCAGCGCCGAAGCGGGCCGTACAATGCGCTGAATGGTTTCGCTCTCATTCTGCTGCGCGCCGTCCCCTTCCTGCGAGAACGCCAGCAAAGTCTGGCCGCCCGTCATCGCCAGGAAGACCTCCGCCAGAATTTCGGAGTCGAGCAATGCGCCATGCAGCGTACGCTTGCTGTTGTCGATCTCATAACGCGAGCAGAGCGCATCCAGGCTGTTGCGCTTGCCAGGGAACATCTTGCGCGCCATCGCCAGGCTATCGGTGATCCGGCAGAAGGTTTCCGTTTTCCCAATGCCGCGGTTCAGCATGGAAAACTCATAGTCCATAAAGCCGATATCAAACGACGCGTTATGGATCACCAGCTCGGCGCCGCGAATATAGTCGAGGAATTCGTCCGCTACCTCAGCAAAGGTCGGCTTATCGGCGAGAAACTCATCCGCAATGCCGTGTACGCCGAACGCTTCCGGGTCCACCAGCCGATCGGGGCGCAGATAGATGTGGAAGTTATTGCCGGTCAGGCGACGGTTAACCACCTCTACCGCACCGATCTCAATGATGCGGTGGCCTTCGTAATGGACACCGATCATGTTCATGCCGGTGGTTTCAGTATCGAGAACGATCTGGCGGTTATTTGCAGTGCTCATAGGATTCGTTTTATGTCAGACTTGGCGTTTTTATCAGAAGGAAGTCTACCAGAGATGCGCAAGAAGGTAGAAATATTCACCGACGGATCCTGCCTTGGCAATCCAGGTCCCGGCGGCTACGGCGCGATTTTGCGCTACGGCCAGCACGAAAAACTGTTCAGCGCCGGTTACCGGCTCACCACCAATAATCGCATGGAGCTGATGGCGGCAATTGTGGCGCTGGAAGCGCTGAAAGAGCCCTGCCACGTGGTCTTGAGCACCGACAGCCAGTATGTGCGTCAGGGCATCACCAGCTGGATCCATAACTGGAAAAAGCGCGGCTGGAAAACCGCAGAGAAAAAACCGGTGAAAAACGTCGATCTCTGGCAGCGTCTCGACAGCGCGCTCGCCGGACATGAGATCGAGTGGGAGTGGGTCAAAGGCCATGCTGGTCATCCAGAGAACGAACGCTGCGACGAGCTGGCGCGCAGCGCGGCGTCGCGTCCGCAGTCAGAGGATATCGGCTATAAGGTCGAATCCTGATCCTTCGCCGCGCGGAACTGCCGCGTGGCGTTAACCGCCGGGCGCAGCTGCGCATTAGAGAGCGCCTTTTTCGCTTTTGTCGGCGTCAGCGGGAAGGTGCGCTTGCGCGCCACGACGATATTGAGGCAGCCCAGTGCAGGTAGATGCGCGCTGATGACCTTGCCGCCCTGTCGGTGCCAGGGCACTACCTGAAAGCGGGTGCGGAATACCACTTCATAATTAAGCAGGCTCAGCCAGTCAAGCAGCCGCATCTGACTAAACATACGTCCGCTCCACGGCGCTTTGCGCTGGATGCCGGGCAGCGCTTTACTGACGCCCAGCAGCGAGAAGGGATTAAAGCCGCTAATAATCATCCAGCCGTCGTCAATCAGCACGCGATCCACTTCGCGCAGTACCCGATGCGGATCCTGGCTCCACGCCAGCGTATGCGCCAGCAGACAGGCATCAATAGATTTAGACTCAAAGGGCAGCTGAGTCGGCTGCGCCAGCACCTGCAGCAGTTCGCCTTCGCTGCCAACATTGACCTGGTGTGAAATAGCGCAGTGCTCGGTGTTGATTTCTGCACTAAGGTTGCCAATCTTAAGCATATGAAAGCCATAAAGCTTTCCAAGGTAAGGCTGTAGTTGCTGGGTCAGCGCGTCGCGGAAATAGTCTCCCCATGGCATATCACGCCATGAGTGCGGCGCAGTCAGAATCTGGCGTGTTTTAGCGCGCTTCATGCTTTACCATCTTCCTTTTCTAACGGCCTGCGAGAGGTGATTATGAATCTTACCAGTATTCCTGCGCTACAGGATAACTACATCTGGACGCTGAATGATGACGCGGGCAACTGCCTGATTGTCGATCCTGGCGAAGCGCAACCTGTGCTGGAGAAAGTGTACGCGAACCGCTGGAAACCCGTCGCGATTTTATTGACTCACCATCATCACGATCATGTCGGCGGCGTACAGGCGCTGCTGGAAAAATTTCCCGACCTTGAGGTTTTCGGTCCACAGGAAACCGAAGATAAAGGCGCGACCAGAATCCTGTGTGAAGGCGATACGGTAGAGCTGCTGGGGCTGACGTTCAGCGTCATCCATACCCCTGGTCATACTTTAGGACATATCTCATATTACAGTTCGCCTTATCTTTTTTGTGGAGACACCATGTTTTCCGGCGGATGCGGCCGTCTTTTCGAGGGCACAGCCGAGCAAATGTATGAGTCTTTTCAAAAGCTTGATCAGCTTCCCGGCGATACCCTTGTTTGCTGCGCGCATGAGTACACTTTATCTAATTTGAAGTTTGCTGCGGCTATTCTGCCTCATGACCCGCAAATTATGGCCGAATATCAGAAAATTAAGGACTTACGCGCCAAAAACGGCATTACTTTACCCACAAAACTGGCGCACGAACGGCAAATAAATTTATTTCTACGAACGCAAGAGCCTGATTTACAAAGAGCATTAAACATAAATTTAACACCCGGGCACATATGGGACACATTCGCCCTTTTACGTGAGAAGAAAGACAAGTTTTGATTTTTCGGGTTGTGTTGTGACAGGGCGTCACGTATAGTTGCTCGTCTTTTAAGCGAACTATTGACACACACATGAAGGCTAAAGCGATATTACTCGCCTCGGTCTTGCTGGTGGGATGTCAGGCATCAAGGAATGACGCCAATATCCCCGAACAGCATGCCCAGAGTCTGTCTTCAGCTGGTCAAGGTGAAAATGGAAAGTACGGTGATCGAATGTTGTCGCCGCGATGGCAGGAAGATGGAACTGGCCTCGCAGAAGATAGCGATCTCTGGAGTTTCATTAGTGACGAGTTGAAGATGGGGATTCCGGAAAACAGCCGGATCCGCGAACAAAAACAAAAGTACTTAAAAAATAAGAGCTATCTCCACGATGTAACATTACGGGCAGAGCCGTACATGTACTGGATAGTCGAGCAGATACATAAACGTAAGATGCCGATGGAACTGGTACTGCTACCCATAGTGGAGAGCGCTTTTGACCCCCATGCAACCTCATCCGCCAATGCCGCCGGCATCTGGCAGATCGTTGCAACAACGGGCAAAAACTATGGTTTGAAACAAAACCAGTGGTACGACGGGCGCCGCGATGTAGTGGCCTCGACCAAGGTTGCGCTGGATATGATGCAACGTCTGAACAAGATGTTCGACGGCGACTGGTTACTGACCGTCGCGGCTTATAACAGCGGTGAAGGACGTGTGCTGAAAGCGATAAAACAGAATAAGGCGCGTGGAAAGCCCACCGATTTCTGGAGTTTATCCCTGCCGCGTGAGACCACGGTCTACGTACCTAAAATGCTGGCCTTAAGCGATCTGCTTAAGAACAACAAGCGCTACGGCATTAAACTGCCGACGCCTGACGAAAGCCGCGCGCTGGCGCGCGTCGAAGTCGGTCAGCAGATGCAGTTGACCCAGGCTGCCGAAATGGCGGGTATGTCGCTCAGTAAGCTCAAGAGCTTCAATACCGGCTATAAAAAAGGCGCTACCGCGCCAAACGGACCGCAGTACATTTTAGTGCCTAAGTCCCATGTGGCGCAGCTGCGTAACTCGCTCGCATCCGGCGACATTGCAGCGGTGCAGCCGACTCAGCTGGCGAAAAACAGCGCGTCAGGCAGCAGCTATAAAGTACGTAGCGGCGATACGCTTTCTGGTATCGCAGGCAAACTGGGCGTCAGCGTAGCTACGCTGAAGCAGCAGAACAATTTGCAGGGCGCCAGCATTCGTCCCGGTCAGACGCTGACCGTAGGCGGCAGCGGAACCAGTCTGGCTGATAATAGCAACAGCATCACCTATCGCGTGCGTAAAGGTGATTCTCTTGCCAGTATTGCAAGGCGCCACGGCGTCGATATCAAAGATGTGATGCGCTGGAATACGGTCCTGAGCAGCACGAAAGATATCCAGCCCGGCGACAGGCTAACGCTCTTCGTAAATAATAGCGCATCGCCCGATACCTGATGCGTCGAAAAGGCCAACATTTGTTGGCCTTTTTTCATTTCTGTCCCCTCTCCCTCTCTATTCCTGCGCCTTACCTTTTGAAGGCTAACCACTTAAAACGCGTGACGACGATCAATTATTAACCACAAAATACTTGTATGGCAGTAGCTGTCGAGCCATGTTAACAACCCTGTTTTCGTGTAGCCAGATTGTTACTTCTGGCGTGGTTGCGCGAGATATAACCGATGCCGCACTGCGGCATTCACTTTCGCCCCAGGGCCAACACTACAGGGTAAGGTTATGAGCGATAGCCTGGATCAGGAGTTAAAAGCCTCACAAACGCAGTCCGGCGAGGAGAATCACGCCGGGAACGCGCCGGTCAAACGCGGTTGGCTACCGCGCGCCCATCCGCTTTCGTGGTGGATGCTGGTGATCACCACGCTGGCGATACTGATGAACTCGATTGACCGTATTATTTTGCCTACGCTGCTGCCCGCCATAATGAAAGACTTCAATATCAGCGAGGTGCAGGCCGGCTGGATCAACTCACTCAGCTTTATCGGCACGCTGACCGGCGCGGTGCTGTTCGGCCTGCTGTCCGATTATATCGGTACCGGCTATCGCCGCTGCTATAGCTGGTGTCTGGCGGTGCTGGTAGAGATCGTTTCCGGAGTCGCGACCGCCTTTTGTAAGACGCTGGGTGCCTTTCAGCTGCTGCGCGTGTTTATGGGAATGGGCACCGGCGGCTCTGAACCCATCAACGTCGCGCTGCTCGGTGAGTGGTGGCAGAAAGAGAATCGCGGATTCGCCATTGGCGTTCACCATACCGGCTTTCCGCTGGGGCAGTTTATCGGGCCAGTTTTGATCGCCGCTATTCTGACTTTCGGCGACTGGCGCCACGCTTTTCTGTTTATCCCGCTTATTGGCCTGGGCATCGTGGTTATGCAGCTGCTGCTCGGCACCAAAAAGAATCATGGCAAGGTGTTCCGCTGGATCGATGAAAATCGCCTTACGCGGCCCATTGAACCGCGTCCTCAGTCATCCGGTTTAGCGTCCTCTTTCAGCTGTCTGAAAAACCGTAACTGCCAGATGGCGATAGCGCTGGTATTCGGTTTTACCTGGGCGGAGATGGGTATCGCTAACTTTCTTACGCTACAGCTGACGCGCGAGGTGGGGCTTGATCTCTCCACGGCGGCGATTATTTCTGGCGCATCGGGGCTTACCGGCTGGGCAGGCCAGATCCTCTGGGGCAGCTTTTCTGACATACGCGGACGCAAATCGTCGCTGGGTTTCATTATCGCCGGCTGGATTGTCGCCTGCGCGCTCTGCACTTTTATTCATTCAGCCGCGCTCGCCTGGGCGATCCTGATTTTCTGGGGGCTGTTTCGCAACTCGCCCTACCCGGTTGCCTATGCGCTGCTGATTGACTCTGCTCCCCATGCCGCCGCCTCCAGTATGGGTCTGATGATCGGCCTCGCCGTAGGTATCGCTGGTATCCTGGTGGCGCCGGTAAGTGGCTGGATCATCCATAGCTGGGGCTTTGGCGTTCACTACGCAGTCATTGTCGCGGTGCTGCTGCTCTCCTGCCTGCCGCTGCTGCTTATCAAAGAAACGGTAAAAATTAAGCGAGGATAAGATGACTCCACTCTGGACAGCGTTACGTAACAGTAAGGTGATTGAGCTAAACCATCTCTATCAACCGTTGATGCCGGTATGGCCGACGCATCCTAAATTTATGCTCGGTGAAAATGAAAGCTACGCAGGTGGAGATGGCAACTATAACTGTCAGCTGCTGATGGGCGATCACTGCGGCACGCACGTCGACTCCCCTTCTCATTTTATTCCGCAAGGAAAGACTATTGAGCAGGTAGATGTGCGTCAGCTGATGGGCCGCGGCGTGCTGATTAACGTACGAAACGTCGAGGCCGGCTCCACTTTTGGTACAGAGGAGATTAACCGCTGGGAGCGGGATAATGGCGCTATTGTCCAGGACGATATCGTTATTTTTCATACGGGCTGGGATGAGAAATGGGCGCGACGTCCCGAACAGACAGCCTTCTTAACCGGCTGGCCGGGCCTCTCTGCCGCCGGTGCGGAGATGCTGCTCGCCAGAGGCGTCAGCGTATTTGGTACGGATGCGCTGTCGATCGATGCTTTCGGCAGCGAAGAGAATCCGGTTCATCAGCGGGTGTTAGGCAGCGATAAGGTGATTATTGAAAATCTGGCGAATCTTTCCCTTTTACCGCCTACTTTTACTTTTATCGCGCTGCCGCTGCGCATTGAGCGAGGTTCCGCTTCGCCGGTTCGCGCTATCGCTCTGCTGGAGCATTAACCTCAGCGAGCCGCGTTAAACTCTACCAGTAAGGGATTATGGTCCGATGCGCGCGTCACCAGCACCGATGCCTTACTGACGCTCATATCGCGATAGAAAACGAAGTCCAGGGGACGGCCAAATGCCTTACGTCGATGATCGTCAGTGAACCGTACCTCTTTTAGCGCCATTTCGCGTGCAAACCGGTA
Organism: Pantoea sp. UBA5923; assembly: GCF_002431095.1. Lineage (NCBI taxonomy): Bacteria > Pseudomonadati > Pseudomonadota > Gammaproteobacteria > Enterobacterales > Erwiniaceae > Pantoea > Pantoea sp. UBA5923. The sequence continues at coordinate 29,217 of NZ_DJDN01000069.1, forward strand.
AAGCGCATGGATGCGCTGACGGCTCCAGGCGTTAAAATCGCCCGCCATGATAACCGGCCCTTTATGGTGCAGGATCTGCTCGCCTATCGGCCCCAGCTGTTTGCTGTAGACATCAATCCCCAGGCTGAAATTGACCGCATGAATATTGACGACCATTAGCATTTCGCCGGTCGGTAATGGGTAGGCGGTGACCAGCGCTGATTTAGCCAGACGCAGTAGCGGCTCGCGTTCACGCAGTGGACAGCAGTAGACCGGATGAGCGGACGCCAGCGTCATCACGCCAGAGGGATGCTGCGGCAGCACGAAGGCGGGAACCTGATCGGCGGCAAGGTAGTTGCTGGTCGCGAACTGTACCAGCTCCGGCGTGGTTTGCGCCTCTTGCAGCAATACAAGGTGCGCGTCTTTGCCGAATCCCTGTAATACAGACATCCAGTCTGCGCGCTGCTGCTTGAAGATATTCCAGACCAGCACTTTTAGATGAGCATCAGGCGAAAGCGGCGCACCGGGAGGCAGCGCCTGGCCGAGATGTAGCATGGCACCCGGCGGAAAGATCTGCTCGACCGGCTGACCCGCGACATATCGCATTGCATAA
>NZ_DJDN01000069.1:30000-30199 GCF_002431095.1 Pantoea sp. UBA5923
TTTTTTTTCGCACGTTATCGCCCAATTTCTTCCGTACCCGTTGCATCTGTCTGTTATAGGGATTTTAGTCCGACGTTTCAATCGGTGTGCGTAATTGTCGGAATCATCGCGTGCGAATGCGGATTTTTTTAAGGCAAAAGAAAAAGCCCTGACTTTTCAGTCAGGGCTTATCTGTATAGGTGGCGGTGCGGACGGGACT
>NZ_DJDN01000054.1:0-620 GCF_002431095.1 Pantoea sp. UBA5923
CATCGGCCCCCATGAACCGACATAGTCGATATAGGCTTTGCCGTCGGCGTCATACAGGCAGGCGCCGTCGGCGCGCTCGATGAACAGCGGCGTGCCGCCTACGCCGTTAAACGCGCGCACCGGCGAGTTAACGCCGCCGGGGATCAGGCGTTGCGCTTCGGCAAACAGGTTTTCGGACTTACTCATTTATTCGGCTCCAGCGGTTCATAAAAAATCTCGCGCCATTCTACGGGAAGATAACGACATGAAGAAAGGGCGGAAAGGGCGCGCTATACTTACCTTAGCTGAAGGCCGGAGGCACGCAGTGCGAAGGGCAAAACTTGATTGCGCTATCGCGCTGGCAGATAATACGGCAATTGAGGTCGTTTTATGACCTGGACGTTTACCGGAGTATGAAATGAGTGATGATGTTGCAGCACTGCCGTTACAGTTTACCGATGCGGCGGCCAGCAAGGTAAAAAACCTGATTGCTGATGAAGAGAATCCCGATCTGAAACTGCGCGTCTATATCACCGGCGGCGGTTGCAGCGGCTTCCAGTATGGTTTCACCTTTGACGACAAAATGAATGACGGCGACATGACCATTGAGAAGCAGGGTGTGGCGCTGGTGGTCGATCCGA
>NZ_DJDN01000054.1:749-4318 GCF_002431095.1 Pantoea sp. UBA5923
GCGCTGGTGGTCGATCCGATGAGCCTGCAATACCTGGTTGGCGGCTCGGTGGATTATACCGAAGGCCTGGAAGGATCGCGTTTCATCGTGACCAACCCTAACGCCAAAACCACCTGCGGCTGCGGCTCCTCCTTCAGCATCTGATGCAAAAAGGCCGTCTTGCGACGGCCTTTTCATTACCATTCTACGGTTATCAGCTTCGCCGTTTCCTTACGCATCGCATCCTTTTTTAGCACGCTTTCCGTCACGCGCGGCTGCGCGTTAGCGCGGCGACCGCAATCGATCTGCGGCAGCGCCCGTTGCGGCTGGCTGTTAATTTCACAGCGCGAAAAGATAATCAGCTGAACGCCTATCGTTCCCGTGGTCGACGCAGTCGCAAAGGGCGCGACGATCGCGATCGCGAAGGCCAGCAGCAAGGCTCTGGACATGTTGGATTCCTGGTGTAGCAAAAAATGCGCGGTGCGCATAAAAGGACGCTGAGCTTACGTGGCATCAACGTCTCGTTTCATAATTAACGGCAAAATTAGCGGGATCTTTAATCGCTTTCTGCTGGTTTATTGTTCCGGATGCAGGGCGGCACAGAGCCGTTTTGCCGCCAGCAGCATACGCGGGCCGGGTCGGCTGATCCAGTCATCATCAATGGCGATAACCGGTACGTTTAGCTGGGGTTGCCAGAAGCGGGAAACGTTTTGCGCCTGAGCGGCGCTGCCGCCGATAACGATAGCCTGCGGATGACGCATCAGTACCTGCTCGCGGCTGACCTGCGGCCAGCTGACGCGGCTGTCGGCAAAGATATTCTTTCCGGCGCACAGCGCAATGATGTTGTTTTGCAGGGTATCGCGTGCGGCGGTAAACAGCGGCTGCTGGCCGAACTGAAGAAAGAGCGGCACCGCAGGCAGCGCAGCGTAGCGCGCGCGCAGAGAGGTTACTTGCTGCCTGAGCTGCTGCGCGGCGTTTAGCGCCTGCTGCGGCTGCGGGCTCCAGCGCCGCAGCGCCGCCACGGCATCCGCCATCTCATCCAGCGAGCCGGGATCGATCCACTCGACGTTAACCCCGAGCTGCTTTAGCTGATCGATCTGGCGCTGCGGGTTGCCGCCGCGCCAGGCCAGCACCACGTCCGGTTTCAGCGCCAGAATACGTTCGACTTTAATGCCTTGCCAGTTGGCGACCTGCTCCAGCTCTTTAGCGGCGGGCGGATAGTCGGACCAGGCGCTGACCGCCACCGGCGTAATGCCTGCGGCGAACGCCATTTCGGTGAGATGCGGCGCGAGGGTAATAACGCGCGGTGCGGCGAACAGGCTGCTGCAAAACAGCAGCCCGATCAGCCAGAGCAGCTTAGCCACGCGCCAGGCGCGCCAGCAGCTTCTCCACCATAAGCGACGACTGCTGTGCCGCGACGCTGAGGAACTCTTCAAAGCTCAGATGCGACGCCTTATCAGCCACGTCGGAAATGGCGCGCACTACCACGAAAGGCACCTTGAACTGGTGGCAGACATGGCCGATAGCGGTGGCTTCCATCTCTACGGCGATCGCCTGCGGGAAGGTGTTACGAATGCGCGCCAGCGGCTCAGCGCCGTTGATAAAGGCGTCGCCGCTAACCACCAGGCCGCGTACGGCGTTCAGGTTCAGCTCGCTGATGCAGGCCTCTGCGGCGGCAATCAGCTGCGCATCAGCGGTAAAGGCTGCCGGGCAGCCCGCCATCTGGCCCGGCTCGTAGCCGAAGGCGGTGACGTCGGCGTCGTGATAGCGCACTTCGTCAGAGACGACGATATCGCCGACGGAGAGGGTAGGGGCCAGGCCGCCAGCCGATCCGGTGTTGATCACCAGGTCTGGCTTGCACAGCTCAAGCAGCAGCGTGGTACCCAGCGCCGCCGAGGTTTTACCGATACCCGATTTCAGCAGAGCGACCTCAACGCCGTTAAGCGTGCCGGTGTAAATTTCGCAGCCGGCCAGCGTCAGGGTCTGGCGGTTCTCGATTTTGTCGCGCAGCAGGGTAACTTCCTGCTCCATCGCGCCAATAATGCCTGCTTTCATAAAAGAGTCTCGCTAATGTGGTGGAAGTAGTCGTAAAAAGTGAGGCATAGTCTAGCATGGCTGGCAGGGGATTGATTCACGAAGTAATAAGGGGTAACGATGGCGACGGTCAATTTCAGGAAGAAGATAAGTTTTACCCGCCCTTATAACACGCGCAAAGAGCCGGAAGGGGAATACTATATTACCCGCCACTTTGAGAGCGATCGTGGCCGTATTATCAACTCGGCGGCGATTCGCCGACTCCAGCAAAAAACCCAGGTCTTTCCGCTGGAGCGCAATGCCGCGGTACGCTCGCGCCTGACCCATTCGCTGGAAGTGCAGCAGACGGGACGCTATATCGCCAAAGAGATCCTGCAAACCCTGAAGAATCAGGGCGGCCTGGCGCAGTACGGGCTGGATGAGATGGAGGGGGCGTTTGAAAGCCTGGTGGAGATGGCCTGCCTGCTGCACGACGTGGGCAACCCGCCTTTCGGCCATTTCGGCGAAGCCGCCATCAACGACTGGTTTGAAGAGCATCTTCCTCTGGAGCTGGTCGACCCGCTGGTGGCAGGCGTTGAAGGCGACCAGCAGCGCGCCGATTTTGAGCGGCTGAACGCCATGATCCGCCAGGATCTGTGTCATTTCGAAGGCAATGCTCAGGCGATCCGCATGGTGCATACTCTGCTGCAGCTTAACCTGAGCTACTCCCAGGTCGCCTGCATCCTGAAATATACCGCACCCGCCTGGTGGCAGGGCGAGAAGCCTGAGCAGTTCAGCGCCCTGATGAAAAAGCCCGGTTTTTATCTCTCCGAGCGGGAATATATTGCCGAACTGCGCGAAGCGACCAATATGGCCGAACACCATCGCTTTCCGCTGACCTATATTATGGAAGCGGCGGATGATATCTCTTACTGTATTGCCGATCTGGACGATGCCGTTGAGAAAGATATATTTAACATTGATGCTCTTTATGACTATTTATGTAAAAACTGGGGGCCGATAAAAAATAATGACGCCTTCAGTCGAACGGTTGGCGATGCCTGGCGGGAAGCCTGTAACAAAAAGCGTCGTAGCAGAAGCGATCAGTTCTTTATGTCATTACGCGTTAACGTGCAGAGCGTGCTGGTCAGCCACGCGGTTAAGCGTTTTGTCGATAATTTACCCGCTATTTTCAATGGCGATTTTAATCATGCGCTATTAGAGGACGATGGCGAAGAGGGGCGTTTATTGCAGATGTTCAAAACGGTAGCGCGCCGTCATGTATTTAACCATGCCGAGGTTGAGCAGCTGGAATTACAAGGTTATCGTGTTATTAAGGGATTGTTAGAAATATATCAGCCTCTGATGTCGCTAACCTTTGAAGCTTTTACGACATTGATTAATGAAGATTTTCTCCGTCAGCACCCCATCGAAACCCGCCTGTTTCATAAGCTTTCCGGTAAACACCGTAAAGCCTATCAGCAAAAAATGCGGACGCTGACGGTCGAGCATAAATATCAGCGCCTGCTATGGGAGCGTTATTATCGCTTTCGCCTGATTCAGGATTATATTAGCGG
>NZ_DJDN01000048.1:0-1019 GCF_002431095.1 Pantoea sp. UBA5923
ACAGCTTGTGGTCACTTTAATATCATCACAGGGCAGGAAATGAACCGTAATGCCGCAGGTTTTTTGACCCGTATAATCGGGAACAGGCACTTCTAGAGAATGCTGTTTTTTTTGCATATTCACTTTCTTTGCCCAGGCCAGATATTTCTTATCATCACCATAACCAGGAAAATCAGGGGAATAAGCTAACCCTGTTTCCCAGTCCACTCTGACCGTCATCCCTGGGGTCCATTTCGACGGCACGCCAAAGCAGCACCCGCCTCCTCCGCCCTGCCAGGGGCCAATAAGATCTATGCCGGACTGGCCGTTGACGCTGAAGTGATTAATTGCCCAGTGAGTGTGGTTAACTGCTTCGATGGTGCCGCCTCCTCCCCTGACCGGCGCGTCGTCTTCCGCAAAAGGATTGCAGCCGGTCAGCATCAGTAATAAAAGCAATGCCGGTAAAAGCCTGATAGTCATTTTTTGCTCCTTTATGTAAATATTTTCCTGAAAGGGAAATGTATTCGCATTAGTTGTATCTGCTGTGAATCATCGCTTTAGTTATTTAATCTCAAAGGCCTGAATGTGCCGGGAATATATTTTTTGTGTTTTATTATTCCCTGTACGGGAAAAGAGGGTGGATACCAGACCGGAGCGGGGTTTATTGTGGACATACTTCTGGCTCCTCCATGCGGATTGGATCTTTTACAGGGTGATTCGGGCGGCCATATTCATAACAGCTTGTTGTTACTTTGATGTCATCACAGGGCAGGAAATGAACCGTAATGCCACAGGTTTCCTGGCCCGTATAATCGGGAATGGGTACTTCTAAAGAATGCTGTTTCTTTTGAAGATTAATATTACGGCGCCACTCTAAAAATTTATCCCAGTTCTCATATCCAGGAAAATCCATCGAGAAACCGACCCCGGTTTCCCAGTCCACTCTGACCGTCATCCCTGGCGTCCATTTTGGCGGCACGCCAAAGCAGCACCCGCCCCCGCCGCCCTGCCAGGGGCCGATAAGATCTATGCCGGACTGG
>NZ_DJDN01000048.1:1182-106680 GCF_002431095.1 Pantoea sp. UBA5923
GCGTCGTCTTCCGCAAAAGGATTGCAGCCGGTCAGCATCAGTAATAAAAGCAATGCCGGTAAAAGCCTGATAGTCATTTCAAAGTCCCTTTATTTAAAAATTTAGCTGACAGGAAATTTGTTTTCCTGGTTATTCCTGTCGTAAATTTTTATTAGCCTTATTTAATGAAAGAACTTAACAGAACGCCGATTCCAATCGAAATACTACTTATTGCCACCTCTATTTTTTACAAATATAACAAAAGACACCCCGCCTTAAAAATAAGACTAAGATAAAATGTTGTTCACTTTGATTGACATAGATAGTTACAGACCCAGGCATAACGATCTTTCTCTAAAAGAACACCTTGATTAGTTGCAGCAAGCATGGCCTCAAAGCAGGCACTAAATTCAGCTTTTTTTCCTGGAAAAATACCTTCTGGTAATACTTGGTCGGATAGAAAAACCTTCGCATCGCAAAGACACATTAGCATTTCAAACTGTTTATCGTTAAAAACTATCTTCTGTGGCTTTTCATTGCCTGACATATTATCTTGACCAGTAAATATTTCCGGCTCACCATCCTCATTCATCCAGCTCCAGCAAAGCACAGGTGTATGAAGTTGGTTCTGCTGAGTTTCATCAAGTATATGCGTAAATAAATAGCGCAATATCCGCGTATCCCAAAAGCGAAATATCCCTTCACGCATTTCATGACTGGCACTCACACAACTTCCCAGCCATGAAGAAAGCTCTGAGAATGGCCATGACGAACAGATAGCCAGTAACGGTGCGGTAAGATAAACGTTACGAGCAAGATCGTATAACCACATTACCTGCTGATCTTCGTTTAAATCAATACGCATTAGCAGGGGAGCATCCTCAAGAAAGATATTCTCTGGTAAGCCTTCATAAAGAGAATGCCATTCTAACTCAGGAAACAAAAAGTCAAATGCAGGGATAACTGAAAAACTCAGACCACACTGATCAACAATAATATCGATATATTCCAGCCCCATCTGCCGGCAGTTTTCCTGGACTTTATCAAGCCAGCAATTTACCTCTCTCATGAGTTATTCTCCCTTGGTACGAAACCCTGCGCCCTTGCCTGCGCTCTTTCTAAACACTCTTTGCAAACAGATGATGGCAACTCAGGTAATGCAAAGTCTTCACTTGCTGGCCCCTGAAGATCATGTTGTCCTTTTAAACTTATTTTCCCCGGCCCATGAATCTCAATCTCTCCCTCAGGAGTAAGCCGTATATAAGCCCCGCCACATCCAATCGTAATGCCATTTTTCGACGTAATTTGTAAATGTCCCTGTGTAGACTGGACAGTAATATCTTTTAGAGATTTCAGGGCCAGCGTATCTGCATGCGATTCAATGGCCAGTGGCCCTTTTGCAGAAACCAGACGCATTCCTTCCTGTTGTGCCAGCATAGATACCGCTTTACTGGCATTCACCGCGTGTCGTTGCGCCGTAGTTATATTTACCTCACCCAGACTTTGTAGATAGAGGCCTTTCCCACTATGGAGTAACGTAGCTTCCGCAGAGACGGCTGAAAAACCTTTTGGGGCAGAGAGTAAAATAGTGGGTTCATTTAGCTGGCTCGTCCCCTGTACAAGTTCTTTCAGTGAGTTCGCATCAGGTGAAAAGTTGTGGTGCGTCTGTGTAATGTTTCCCCACGCCGTAACCTGATTAACGGCACCTTTTAACAGGCTAATGGCTGAGGCCATCTCCAGCACATCGCCCTGCGCCTTCGTCTGACCATCTGCGCTGATAAAGATGCCCTTCTGCGCTCTTATGGCGCCCCAGGCATCAGTGCGTAATTCAAAGCCCTCGCCCCGCTTCTGCCGCTCTGCATCCACCAGATGTCCCAGGTTAAGCTGGCTTTTACCTCCATACTCCGTTGAGATTTTGACGTGCTCTTTTTCCCGCGTATCGTCGAGCCGGATTTTGTTATTCGCCGGGGTGCGCAGCACGTTGCGCTTATAGTTGCGGATGGTGACGTGATCCGGGTGCGCTGAGTCATGCAGCACACCGGCAATGTAGGGGCGATCCGGGTTGCCATCCTCAAACCCTATCGCTACTTCTGTGCCTGCCAGTAACGGCAGGTGCAGGCCGTAAGTGTCTCCGGCATAGGGCCGCGACAGGCGCACCCACAGGCTCTCGAATCCGCTTTTCCACTCATCCCGGTCAAACAGCATATTCACCCGATAGCGTCCGTCCCGGTCGATATGCGCGTAGCTGTCGTTCTCTGTGGTGCTGGTCACTCGCGCCGGCAGCGTGCCGGCCATCACGGGACGTGGGCCAGGCTCCGGACGGAAGCTATAGGTTGGGCTGTCCGGGATCCCGCTCAGGTAAACTTCCAGGCCCCGGTCACGGCGGGCACGACTGCTAAGCCCGGTGATAAGCATGCCACTGCTGAAGGCCTCGGCAACTTCGTAGCCGCCGGTAATTTTCAGCACCTGCCCCGGAGACAGCGTTGGGCAACTGGTAATGGCGGTCAGTCTGGCCTGGCCATTCAGATAACGTTCGTGGCGAATCCGCGCGTAAAACGTGCCGGTCTCTGGCGCAGGGTTGCGGTCATAAGCGTCGCCCCGCGTCAGGTAGTTGTCGGCGTAGTGGTAGGCATCGCCGTAGGTTGTGGCGTCCTCTCCGGTAACTTCCGCCTGGCCGTCCATCTCCTCGGTCGCCAGCCGATAGTTATAGTCGCGTGTGCTCACCTGCTTCGGTACTACCCTGTGATGACATTTCATCCCCCAGACAGAATCCATCCCCGCTGAGTGCTGGCCGGACGGTGGTACTGACGGCAGAGTCAGCCCTCTCTTATAGCTCGCCTGGCTGTCGTAAAATTCCACTACGTCGATGTTCAGCCGCGTGTCGGTAGTGAAGCGGAACCAGATGCCCACCTCACCCAGTAGACGGGTGATGAATGCCAGATCCTCCTCCCCGTACTGCATCACCTGCTCCCGGCGCGGATACGTCTGCGCCAGCGAAAAGAGAAAGTCCTGCCCGCGCATCCCGTGGCGCTCGCGCAGGATCTTTTCCACGATTTGCGGCACTGACATGTCCTGATAGATAGCGTTCTGACGAGAGCGATCAAGCAGCGCCAGGCGCGGCTGTAAAGTCAGGGCGTAGTGCGTCTCATCTTTTGACGTGCCGAATCGCTCAAAGCTGGTCACCACGCCCTGCACTACCCGCAGCGGCTGTTGAAGGCTGTCGCCGGAAGCGGGCGAAACCGGCGCCTGCAAAGTCAGCGAGGCGGGCTTCATCAGCATCATTTTCTGGCTGATAGCGTGGTCGGGAGACGTGAACTCAATGCGGTAGCGGAAGGGCTGGCTCAGGGCTTCCTCACCTTCAAAAGCGAGTATGTCCAGTAAAGAGGCGCACTCTTTTACCGTCAGCAGGTGGTGGTTATGGCTGAAAAGAAGGGAGAGTGGAGTGGTTGTCATGTTCATTCCTTGAATAAAATGCGTACGCGCGGATGCTATACGCCGTATTCGAGCAGATCTTCCCGTGTTATCGCCGCGGCAGTCGGACACGCTACCGCCCGTCGCCGCAGCCCAGACGCATCGGGTCAGATTTTCAGGATATTTTTGGCCGGAAACCCGCGACGCAGGCGTCCGGCGAAAAAGCGGGCAGGTTGCCCTGCCCGCAGCCGAGCTACGCCGTAGCGCGTTCGTTCCAGGAATCGGAATGAATGATGTTGCCGTCTTTGTAGGTCCAGGTGATTTTTTCGTAGCGCAGCTCAACCAGTTCCAGATGGTTATGCTTCTCGTAGGCGGGGTTTTTTACGTCATACATCACCGGGTTGACCTTCACGACCTTCACGTTTTCGAGTTTGGTATTGAAGTACTCCACTTCCTGGCCCGCATCATCAATGCAGTACCACTTAAACTCCGCCGACGTCAGGGTCTGGCCGGTAGTTACGGCCTTATAGAGGTAAGGGCTGGATGAGTCGGTCTCCTTGGTGAACTTGAAAGGGGTATGGATGCGCGTACCGGTCAGCTTGCCGGTATTGTTGTCAGTCGGGATATAGATGTTGTGCTCCTGTCCAAGCACCTCAATGCTGCCCTCACGATCCTGCACGTCCACTGAACCTTTAATGTCCGCGCCGCCGTCATCCTTCAGCCACAGATAAACAGGAATTGCCATAATGATTTACTCCGTTTCATGGTTGTTAACGCCGTCCTCCGACGACGCCTGGGGGGGATCTGACACCAGACAGGCGTCTGCCTGTGGCACCAGACTGATTTCGACACGACGGTTGAGCGCGCGCCCTTCCGCAGTGTTGTTGTCGGCCACCGGGCGGCTGTCGCCGTAACCCTGCACCGCAAAACAGCTCTCCGGCACGTCGCCGGTGTCTCGCATCCAGCCGCGTACCGCTTCAGCGCGCTTCAGGGAGAGCGCCTGGTTTAATTTGGGGTTACCGGTGTTATCAGTGTGTCCCGCTATCACTATCAGCCAGCCGGGTCTGGCCTTGATATCGACCAGGGCGTTCACCAGCACTTTCGTCGATCCGGGCCGCAGCTCGGCTTTGCCGGGATTAAACAGAGAGAGGCTATCGAGACGCACAATGGTGGGATGCGGCGCAGGTTTCGCAGCAGGCGCAGGTGATGCAGGCGGCACGTATGAGCGGATGGCGTTCAGCAGCGGTTTGTACAACCGTTCGCCATGATAAAGCCCCAGACTCAGGCGGATCGGCTCGCCGTTACGCGCCCACAAGTCCAGCTGCGCCGCATCCTGGCGCAGTTGCTCAACGGCCGCGCGTTTCGCGTCGAGATCATCCATCGCGATACGGTTGTAATACCGGATATCAGCGCTCACCCGTTGCAGAAGCTGGTGATTATTCCAGCCGCTGCTGCATAGCGCGGCGGTTGCAGCCAGGATAAAAAGCGTGAAGCCAGCTCGCCATGCGCGCTGCCACGACGTTATCCCCTTCCCTTTTGGAAGCAGCGGCAAAATAAAGTCAGGCAGCGCAGTCTGTAGCGGCGGGTGATTTACGGCTGGCTGCCAGCCCGCGGCCTGCGCGATTGCTGTGCGCTGTTGCAGCCAGTTCGTCCAGAGAGAAGATGGCAATACATCCGGGCGATACGGTTCAATTCGACAAAGCATCGCCGCGGGCGTCAGGCTCGGAATATCGGGATGCGGCTCGGTAAACCGCGCCACGATATGCTGGCGGAACCACGCCGTCAGGCTGTTCATCAAGACCTGTTGTTCTATTTCCACTGTGCTGCCAGTAGCGATCCACGGAGCGACAGAGGATGAAAGTTGCCCCTCACGCCAGACGTGGCTACCTTCTTCGGGGGTGGTGCTGAGCCAGATCGTCTCATTCACCATCCGCATGCCCACCAGGCCATGCAGTATCAGCGGCACGCTTTGCCTTGTGATGCGTCGCAGCCGGGCAAATTGCCAGCGCAGCGCCAGCAGATGGCTGGTCAGGCGATCCATATCAGCGTGCTGCTGAGGCGAAACGGTAATCATCACCGACAGCTGGCGTCCCCACTCGGGCCGCTGTCGCAGCAGCTGCTCAACTGCCTGATCCAGCGCCTGGCCGTCACGTATCTGGATCCAGCAGCCTCGCGACGAGGTTATGACGGGCGCCTTATCTGGCCAGCTCTGTGCCAGATCGCCACAAACCAGCACCACTGGCTGCCGGTACGCCGCGTCCGGCAGCGCGGAGAGGTCGCTGCTCGCCAGCGACTGCTGACGCCTGGCCCAGAACCATGCCGCGCCTGCCAGCAGCCAAATGACCAGCAACAGGCAATAAGAGGCGCGGTGGGAGAGCGGCAAAAAAGCCAGGCAAACCAGGCTGGCCAGTACGGCGAACCACAGCGCCAGGATACGATGCTGTGTCGCACTCATTTCATCGCCCCGGCTGGCAACAGCGCGATCAGGATGTGATCGAGCCAGTAATCAAGCCCCAGCCACAGCATTCCCAGCAGCAGAACGCCAAGACCGATACGTGCTGGCCAGGCCGCCAGCCAACCGCCAAACCGGCGTCTGGTTCGGGATGGAGCGAGGATCGGTTCTGCCTGTTGATACCTGAAAGGCTTAACGCGTTTGCTTAAGGCGTTTATCAGTTTTACGCGTTCAGGATCGTCAGGCCGGGAGTATTCGCCGAGAAACCCCAGCAGCATGACCCGATGAAAACAGGTGAGTACGGCCAGGTTTGATGCGGGATCGCGCAGCGCTTCTCGCATACGCTCGCACAGCTTGTCGCCAGCCTCCATCGTGCCGAGGAAATGTCCCTGTAGCGGGATGTCATACCATTGCAGGCAGGCATCATCCTGTACGCCGCGCCCTTTCACCACCTCGTCAAGCAGCGCACACTGAGCGTAGAGAATATGTTGACGGCTTACTTCATCCAGCCCGGCCGCTTGCAGCGACTCCTGAACGCGCGCCACATCCTCCACGCAGCGCTCCCACAGCAGACGGCCCTCTCCTTCGTTGATTTTCAGGCCGTGACGCAGGCCGATCGCTTGCAGCCAGGTATCTTGTAGCAACGCATCAATATCAACGGGCGCAACGGCTCTGTTTTTGCTTTCATTCATGTTCTCAGCACCGCAAAAAGTTCAAGTTCAGGATCGCCCAGCGTGCCCGGCATATAGAACATGCAGGCGCCGCTCTCCAGCATCTCCCGGGCAGCGGGGTGCGACAGATCGAGCATGAAATATTGATTCTCCAGACGCAGCGGAATGGCGGCTGGCACATGATGAAGGGGCTTGAGCGGGATCCCCTGACGGGACGCGTTCACCAGGCTGGTGACATAATCGGGACTGCCGATCTTGCACTGCCGTGGGAACTGCTCCTGTACCTGAGCGGCAGGCAGCGGAGAACGTACTGAAAGGTAGTAATCCGCACCTTCGCGCAGGCGTGGATCGTGCAGCCGGGCAAGCCACTGGCGCATTCGCTTGTCATGCTCCAGCTCAATCGCCACGACGCGCGACGGCAGGCTCGCTTCAAGCAGATCGTTCAGCAGATTAAACAACGGCGGAAAGACGCTGTTCAGCTGGGTATGCTGCCAGAGGGGGATCGCACTGGTCTGGTGCTCCAGCGAAAAGGTCAGCAGGCTGCCCGCCAGCCGCGCCAGTTCCGGGTAGAGACGTTCTGGCGCGCTTTGCGGACAGCGCTGAAACAGACCCAGCACCGGTTCGGCGCTGTTTAAAGCATTCAGCAGCCAGAACAGAGAAACGTCCGCCACGGCAAAATCCGCCATACGTTCATTGCTCTCGCGGCGCATCGCCATCAGTCGGCTAAGCCGCGCGCGCAGCTGCGTCATAAGCTGATCAAGATGAGCGACGAGCCAGCCGCTGCTGCTAATCGTCAGGAGCGGCGGTAAAAACGTGTCATCCAGCGTCCAGCTACCCTGAGAATCCTGTTGCAGCCGCGCAACCGGGCAGGTCAGATATTCGCTGTTATCCTGGTGCGCAAATCGCAGCGTCAGCTCCGGCTGCATAACAGCGATTTGCTGATTGTCATCGCCGAAAAGATTACGAATATCCCGCCAGCGCTGGCGATAGCGCACCGGCCGTTCCGCCACCTGATCAGGCTTCAGACAGTTGCCACCGTTGGCGCGCATCAGCGGTAGAGCCAGCACTACAATAGCGTTATGCGCGGCGTCATCCAGCGGAAGCGCGGGCGGCAAGGCATCCGCATTGTTCGTATCAATCAGCGTGCCGTCCTGAAAGCGCAGATGCAGATGCCGGGCCTGTAAACGGCCCAGCTTCAGCATCTCGGTTTCAAAAGAGGAAGCGATGATGCCCCAGGGATGACTAAGCCCCATCTGCGCAATACATTCCGTTGTCCAGGCCGCATAAGCGGCCTGCTGCTGAAAATGCTGGGGCGAGATCAAAATGCCTCTTCCCCACAGCGGTTGTTCTGTTTTCACCTTTTACCGCCTTACGCTTTCGCCTTCGGCATCTGAGAAACCAGCGACAGATTGACGTCCATGCCTTCTACCTGGAAGTGCGGCACCGCATACAGCTTCACGCGGAAGAAGCCGGGATTGTCCTCGATATCTTCCACCACCACTTTTGCGTCGCGCAGCGGGTGCGAGGCCTGAAGTTCATCGCCCGGATCGGTCATTTCAGTGACCAGGCTGCGCACCCAGGTGTTGAGCTCAAGCTCCAGCAGGCGGCGATCTTTGGTGGTGCCGATGTTTTCCCGCTGGATCAGCTTCAGGTAATGAGCAATGCGTGACAGCAGGAAGATGTAAGGCAGGCGCGCATTGATACGGCTGTTGGCGGTCGCGTCAGCGGTATCGTAGATCGCAGGTTTTTGGGTAGAGTTCGCCGAGAAGAAGCAGGCGTAGTCGCGGTTCTTGTACCAGGAGAGCGGGATAAAGCCAAGGTTGGCGAACTCAAACTCCCGGGTTTCCGGGATCATTACCTCTGATGGGATCTTGACCTGGTTGCCGGTGCCGAGATCGTAGAGATGAATCGGCAGATCCTGCACTGCGCCGCCCGCCTGCGGGCCACGGATCTGTACGCACCAGCCATTGTTGATAAAGCTGCGCACCATATTGGCGGCGAAGGCAAACGAGGCGTTGGTCCACAAATATTTGTCGTGATCGGGGCCTTTGACCTCCTCGACATAGTTAAAGCTGCGCACCGGGATGGTATCGGGGCCATATGGCAGACGCCCCAGCACGCGCGGCATCACCAGTCCGATATAGCGAGAGTCGTCAGTTTCGCGGAAAGATTTCCACTTAATGTATTCGGCGCGGTCAAAGTAGTTGCCGATATCCTTAATGGCTGCCACCTCTTCCATTGACTCTTTCAGGAAGAATTTCGCGCCAGCGGAGCCAATAAATGGCATATGCGCGGCGGCGGCGACTTTGGAGATATTGCGTAGCAGCGCGACGTCCTGCGCGGAGGCGTCAAACTCCCAGGCGGAGATCAGCGCGCCGATGGGTTCGCCGCCCGGCGTGTCGTACTCCGCTACGTAAGTTTGCAGATAGAGTCCGCTCTGGACAATTTCCGGGCTGTCCTCAAAGTCTCGCCGCAGATCCTCTTTAGAGAGATCGAGCAGCTCGATTTTTACGTTCTGACGAAAATCGGTTTTGTCTACCAGCGACTTTACGCCGCGCCACAGCGACTCCACGGCCTGGAAATCTTCATGATGCATCACCGCATCAAGCTGACGGCTAATCTGGTAGTCCAGCTCGGCGATATGGTGATCGATCAGGGTTTTATCCAGCTTCCTGACGGTTGAGCCTGCTTTGCTCAGGCACTCCAGAAAAACCTGCATGCCGGCGGTCAGACGTTCATCGGCGGTAGCGTCAGACATGGCTTGCGCATCCTGCCAGATATCCAGCGCGCTCAGTTTTGAGACGGGGTTTAAATTGATTTTCCTGAACAACGAAGCGTAAACGCTGCCCGCTTCCGGACGCTCCTGCACCAGGCTTTCGCCGCCAGCCGCATTTTCATTTTGAAGAGTCATAAGCATTCCCTTTCATTCATTAACTTGTTGATGCCGTTAAGCCTTCGGTGCCAGTGCTGACAACTCGCTGCGTAGTTCCGCGCTCAGCGCCGGGTCGAGCAGGATTTTTTCCAGCTCTTTACGGAAAGCCTGGTTATCCAGCAAATTCGCTTTCAGATCGCGGAGCAGATTACGCATCGCAAGCATCGCTTTAAGCTGTGGGATCTGCCGCGCCACCTGCTCCGGCGTAAAATCTTTCATATCCCGAAAACCCAGGTGGATATTCTCCTCGCTGCCGTCGTTAGCCAGCGTATTCTTAATGGTGAGATTCACTTTTGGAAAATATTCAGAAAGCGCGCTGTTAAAGTTGTTTTTATTTACGTTTATTTTCTTCCGCTCCGATAATGGCGCGGTTTCCTGACCATGACTAAAATCGCCTGCAATCAGTAACTTCAGCGGTAATTCCGTCTTTTTAGTTGCCCCGCCCGTATGGAGATCGAGCTTAAGGTTAATACGTGCTTTAGGCACTTCGCTCTGGAAGCTATCAGCCATTATTCTGTTCCTCATTGAATTGCTATTTGACAGGGATCGCAATGCTTTTGCAGCCGAGATAATAGAGCAATGAATCTCCAGGAATCAAACCACCAAACATTTAACCCGTTATTAGAAACTATTAAATGTTTTGCACACGAAGTTAATAAAAAGTTATTAGCCCGGAGAGATTACCTGACCACTTTAAAACTTCTGCTTAGCGCTCTGACCTGCAAAAAAGACCCTGATTAAAACCCTGCCGCATTGCGCTTTACTTACTGAAATAAATAGAAAAATACCACTGTACAGGTAAGCAGATACGCCCCACCACTCGTTGCTAACCAGCAGATTCTTTCCAGCCAGGATTAAGGGGCTCCCTCTTATAAAATAAGCCATAATTTGAAGTTACCTGAATCAATAACTTATTATCAGTCGCGTCCATGACCGACCAAAAGCCATCACAAACGGAAAACTCATTGCCAAAAGACAATCATTTTCCCGCTTCGGGATAATAAATATTGCAAAATGAGAATGCAAATATTCAGACAGCTACACTCTCTTTAAGTTCGAGCTGTAATTTGAATGGATATTTTTCTATCTGCAAAATGCTATTATTCCGCATGTATAAAGAAAGGCGGACGAAAGGATAACGTTAAGAATAAGAAATATATTTAACCCACCCAGCTTCAGAATATAATGATTCTATGCGTTTTTATCTGGCAAGAAGGCTAACGGGTTTTGTTAAGCGTTGAATTAATTTCGTTTTTCTGAACAGGGGAATATCAGTTTAAAGGCTACTCTCGGCGGGATTACCCTTCTCAGGCGTTATATCCGCCCTGCTCAGAGTTCAGAAAGAATAGCGTCCGGCTTATACGCCACGCTGGCTGTTGCGATAGACCGAAGGCGAGACGCCATGTATCTGCCTGAAGCGGTTGCTGAAATGGCTGGGCGAATGAAACCCGCAGCTGAAAGCGATAGCCGTCAGAGAGAGCGAATTGTCTGCCAGCATCTCTTTTGCGCGCTTCATGCGACGCCGCATCACATACTGATGCGGCGCTTCGCCCAGCGAATGGCGAAACATACGCGCAAAGTGAAACTCGCTCAGCGACGCCTGCTGGCTAAGCTGCGCCAGCGTCAGCGGCTGATCGAGGTGCGCTTCAATAAAGGCCAGCAGATGACGCAGCACAGCAGGCGCCAGACCGCCCCGCGTCTGCGGCGCGCGCCACCGCACATCGCTGTAATGCTGTAGCAAATGGGTCAGCAGCAAGGTCGAGGCGCTGCTCAGCATGAGCTGATTGGCGGGCTGTGCCCAGTCGCAGCTGAGCAGAAAATGACGATAGAGTTGCGTAATGCGATCGTCGCTGGCAAATACCTTCTCGTGCAGCTGAAGGTGCGCCGGGCTGCGGTCCCATATCTCTTCCGCCATCTGGCGCAGATGCGCTTCAGTACAATAGAGATGAACAAATGAGAGATCGGAACGCAGATCCCAGGTGGACTCCACGCCAGACGGCATCAGGCAGAAGCGATCCGGGCCGCCACCGTTCCGCCAGCCGTAAGGTGTTTTATGCCAGGTATCATAGCCGTCAGCGATATAGAGGCTGAGAGTATGGTGATTGCTGAGATTAGTGACCCGATCGCCGCTGTTGAACCAGTGCGCCAGCTGAGTGCCGTCATTAAGCCGGGCGTGATGGCGCAGCTGGGCTTTATGGCGTTGCAGCATATCAAAAGTCTGATAGGTCGGGGTGTTCACGGGCGCTCTCCTGCTGACAGATCCCCAGTGTATGAAGAGCCGCATAAAGAAAACAGCCTTATCCGGCGCGACGGCGAAAAAAGCGCAAGAATTTGCAAGTGCGCCGCAAGTCCATGTAAGCCGGTTCCTCCTTTACTGGCGATACTGCTGCCTCAGCTCAAGGAGGCGTGCCATGAATCTCTGTTTATACCTTTCCGTCGTGCTTATCTGGGGCACCACCTGGATCGCGATTTACGCGCAGCAGGCCGCAAGCAGCGGCAGCGTCGGCGCGGCGGTGTTCTGGCGTTTTATCGTGGCGTCGCTGGTGATGCTGATTGTGCTAAAGGTAGTTAAGCGTCTGCGTTCGTTGACGGCGCGCGATCACCTCTTCTGTCTGCTGCAGGGCTGCTGCGTTTTCGGCCTGAATTTTCTCTGCTTTTATCACGCGGCTGCCTGGATCAACAGCGGTCTGGAGTCGGTTATCTTCTCCATGGCGGTGCTTTATAACGCGCTTAACGGCTGGCTTTTTTTCCGGCAGCGCCCTTCCGTACGCCTGCTGCCGGCTGCGATGCTCGGCATCGGCGGAATAGTTGCGCTTTTCTGGCACGATCTACACGGCAGCGAAGCCTCTGCGCAGCTTTTATGGGGCGTCGGCCTGAGCGCTCTGGGTACGCTGGGGTTTTCGCTGGGCAATATGATTAGCCTGCGCCATCAGCGTTTGCAGCGCGATGTGCTGACGACCAACAGCTATGCGATGCTCTATGGCGCGCTGATGATGGCATTGCTGACCTTATCGCAGGGCGAATCACTGCAGCCGGTCTGGAACCGGCAATGGATGGGTGCGGTGGCGTATCTGGCCATCTTTGGCTCTGTCGTCGGCTTTGGCGCCTACTTCACCCTGGTCGGCCGCATCGGCGCCAGTCAGGCTGCCTACAGCACGCTGCTGTTTCCGCTGGTGGCGCTGGCGCTCTCAACGATCTATGAAGGGTATCAGTGGCATACAGGAGGGTTTGTGGGATTAGCGATGATTCTGGCGGGTAATCTGGTGATGTTTGCGCGCTTGCCAGCGCGGCGATCCCGCGTCCCTGCGTGAAGCGAAGAGCGGGCTGCTGCCCGCCCCGCTTAGCGTCATGCCCGGCGCTGCACAGGTGTCAGTTGATGAGGCCGATTAATTGCCTTGCGCGCTATCCAGTAAAGCAACACGCGCTCATCGTCATTATCCTGGTCGGCCATGGAGAGCAGTTTCAAAGCCAGTGTAGATTTGGTCACAGGCTGCTGCTCATCGCTGAGCTCAATCACTGCCTGACCGATAATGCAGCGTACCTCATCCTCACAGCTAAGGGATTCATATGCTCGGTCTTTCATATTTCCTCCTGTTAAGTGAGTTGTAAGCCTGGCAAATATTCTGTCACTCTGCTGCTGAAACCCGTCGAGAGACACATCTGCTTACGTCAGGTAACCAATGATTATCAGGTTGTCGCATTGGTCATATATTAGCGAAGCGGATTCGCTGCCGTTCATACCCTGAAAGCGGCATTTCATGACGCGTTTCCCTCCATTCATGCCTTTTTTTACGCGCGCGCGTAGCCTCGCCCTAATCTGGCGTTAGTTTCCAGATTCCCAGACGGGAGAGAAAAATCATGAAGCAGATAACAGCATCCTCTTATCAACGCACCCGGTGGCTGACCCTGATCGGCACAGTCATCACCCAGTTTGCGCTGGGCTCGGTCTATACCTGGAGCCTGTTTAACGGTCAGCTGGCCTCTAAACTCGAGGCATCAGTCAGTCAGGTCGCCTTCTCTTTCGGGCTGCTCAGCCTGGGACTGGCGGTGGCCTCATCGCTGGCGGGCAAACTCCAGGAACGTTTCGGGGTGCGTCGGGTCGCTATCGGCGCGGGCGTTCTGATGGCGGCCGGTTTCTGGCTGACTGCCCATGCCGATAATCTGATGATGCTCTATCTCAGCGCAGGCGTAATGGTCGGGTTAGCCGATGGCGCTGGCTATTTAATGACGCTGTCGAACTGCGTGAAGTGGTTCCCCGAGCGTAAAGGGGTGATCTCCGCCTGCGCTATCGGCGCTTACGGGCTGGGCAGCCTGGGTTTTAAATTTATCTGCGGCGCGCTGCTGAGCGCGGTCGGTCTGGAGCAGACCTTTATTATCTGGGGCCTGGCGGCGATGAGCATGATTATTCTGGGCGCGCTGCTGATGCGCGATGCGCCTGTTCAGCGCGCAGCGGATCAAACCGCCCGGCAGGCGCGTGACTATACGCTGGCTCAGGCGGTGCGCCTGCCGCAGTACTGGATGCTGGCGCTGATGTTTTTAACCGCCTGCATGAGCGGTCTCTATGTTATTGGCGTTGCAAAAGATATCGGCGAAGGGCTGGTGCATCTTAGCGCGCAAACAGCAGCCAACGCGGTAACGGCGATTGCCATCGCCAACCTGAGCGGCCGTCTGGTGCTTGGCGTCCTGTCCGATAAGATGGCGCGTATTCGGGTTATCACCCTGGCGCAGATTATTTCGCTGGCGGGAATGGCCATTCTGCTGTTTACCCGCATGAATGAGACCACCTTTTTTGTTTCGCTGGCCTGCGTCGCCTTCAGCTTCGGCGGCACTATTACCGTCTTCCCGTCGCTGGTAAGCGATTTCTTCGGTCTTAATAACCTGACCAAAAACTATGGCCTGCTCTACCTGGGCTTTGGCATCGGCAGCGTACTCGGTTCGCTCATCGCCTCGCTGTTCGGCGGCTTTACCGTGACTTTTAGCCTGATTATGACGCTGCTGGTCATGTCGCTGCTGCTGTCACTGATGATTCGACTGCCGCAGCGCGAACCGCTGACCGAACAGGTGCTGCAGCGCAGTTGAGGTTAATGCCAGGCTGAAGCGCAGAAGTAGAAAGCGGCCCGCGCCAGAAAAGGCGCGGGCCGCTTTTGCGTCAATACGATGGGCCGAGCCGTCCGCCCGGTGAATCACAGTCGCTGCGCGTTATCCCGGAAACAGCGGTTCCGCGACGCCCGCAACCTCAACCTCGACCGCGAAAATATCTCCCGACTGCGGATAGCGCGCCAGCTCCTCGGCGGTGCGATCCTCGCGCGAGCTGGTGATATAGAGCGTCTTCAGGTCAGCGCCGCCGAAGGCGACCATCGTCGGCCAGCGTACCGGCAGGGCAATCTCATCCACAATCTGCGCGCTGACGGGATCGATACGCACGATGCGTCCGCCATCAAACTGTGCAGACCAGTAAAAGCCTTCGCTGTCTACCGCCGCGCCGTCCGGCAAACCGCCGTCGGCGTCAAACTGGCGGAAAAGCTCCCGCGCGCCCGGCTCGCCATTTTCATCCAGCGGATAGCGATAGAGCACTTCATTTGGCGTATCGCTGTGGTACATCCAGCGGCGGTCGGGTGAAAAGGCAATGCCGTTGGAGATTTTAATATCGCGCGCCTTCACTTCCAGCTGCAGCGACGGCGTTACGCGACAGAGCAACGCGCCATCCTTGTCCTGCGGCTCCCACAGGCTGCCGCACCAGAAATTGCCCCAGGGATCGACGCGCCCGTCGTTGAAGCGGCTTTTCGCCGCCTCGCCTGGATTATCCGCAATCTTACGCTGCGGCCTGCCCTGCTCATCCAGCAGCCAGACGCCGCTGCGCAACGCCGCAATCAGCCCGCCCTGCTCGCGCAGGCCGATACAGCCGACCTCTTCCTGCTGCGGAAAGCTCTCCAGCGCGCCGCTGCGCGGATCGAAGCGATGAATAGCAGGCGCCAGAATATCAACGCACCACAACACCTGTTCGCGCGTCGACCAGGTGGGACACTCTCCCAGCTCCGCCTGCAACGCCAGTACATTTTTTACTTCGCGCTTCATACTCGCCTCTTTTTATTTCGCATCAACATACTTTAGCCTGAATTCGATACTGCGGGGGAGAACGTCGCGCTTGCTTTTCAGAATTATCTTGTCAATAATCTTTTTTATTCAGCCTGTTCCGATAGGCTTATTTAAAGCGCCTCTGGCTGCTGCTGGCGCTGAAATATTCCGAAATATCTCTCTAAATAACTCTACATTTGCTGCATCATCACTCCACTATTCCGGCGTAATGTCATACCTATCGGAAAAGAGGAGAACTTCCTGTGAAAAAAATCGTTAAAGTTGCAACCGTTTTTGCCGTTATCTCTATGCTAAGCGGATGTATCATTGACAGAGGGCATGGCGGCGGATGGCATCACGGCCACGGTCATGGCTGGCACCATTACCGCTAAGGGCAAAGATTTCACACAGCAAAAAATAAAAAAAGGGCGGGATATTACCCGCCCATTTCACTATTTTATCGTTTAGCTTTTTACTGCATAGTTGCACTGGAACCAGCTGGTTTTCAGTCCTGGAATATGACTGTCTTTTGGCGTCAGCGCCTCAACTTTATCAAATCCTTTCCTGCTGCAATAATCTGCCAGATCCAGCTGCATCGCATCTTTGTTTAATTTCTGCGGATCGTAACGATACTGTACGGTATTTGCGCTTGGATCTTCATCGACGCGTTCAAATCCCCCCGGCTTGCTGACACTACAACCGGTCAGCAATAACAGCGCCATTGCGCTGACGATAATAGATTTCATTTTTCTTCCTCACAGTGCTGCCGCAGTTTAAGCCGCGTCGCTTACGTCGGCTATCGGAAAACTGCCCAACATAAATCATTTTTCTAAGTTTTTACCGATTAATGCGATACAACCAAACGTTTATCGCTATCAATCAAAGGGTGCGATGATGCACTCAGACAAAACAGCGTCTGCACCACACCAGGTGATACTCAAGAAGACATTCAGATTGATTTTAGGCCCGCGCTGAGCGGGCTTTTTTTCGCCCCTCAGCCAGAGAGAGCCACCATTCTACGCAACAGATTCGCGGCGCGTTTGTCCGGCAATGCGAGAATAGCGCTGTAGAGATCGACAGACATCGCGCACATAGACGAGCGATCGACCGCCGTATCGGCGGGCATATTGAGCTGCTGCAGCTTGTCGCCCCATTTTTTATAGAGCCTGCCAACGATGCGCTGCAAATCCTGCTGCGCCTGCGGCTGATCTACGGGCAAATCCGCACCGCGGCTGGCCAGCAACAGCTGCTCCGTCGCCGCCGCGTCCTGGGCGTTAAGCGCAGGCGGCAGCGTCTTCACCAGATTGATCCCGCCACTGACCTGCGGGTAGAGAAAGCGAAAGCAGAGCTGCGGATCCTGCTGTCCCAGCGCCTGCATCTCATTAACCGAGACGCGAATATAGCTGACCACGGCATCATCCGGCGCGCGCATCAGCCGCTGGTTAATGATATCGGCCAGCCAGCCGCGCAGCTCGCCCGTCGCCTGCTGCGGTGATTCTCCGAGACGCAGCTTGTGCTGTAACTCCTGCACCAGCAGCTGCCACAGCGCAGGCTCCTGGGTTTGCAGCACGCGATAGCCCGGCGTTTGCGCCAGGTAATCTATCGCCGCCTGCCGCTGCGCGGCGCGCTGCTGCTGCGGTTTCAGCCAGCTGAACCAGAGCAGATTCGCCAGCATAAGCGGCAGCAGGAAAAGCACAACACCCTGCCAGGCGCGCAGCCGGGTGGTTTTTATCAGGACAACGATGATAAGCGCCAGCAGCGCAAAGGCTGCCAGCGTGACGATCCACAGCGAGGTCATGCGAAGTTGCTCAATCCTTACGAACGTCAATTAATACCGGACAGTGGGCGCGCTCGATAACCGCCGCGCTTACCGATCCTTTCAGTAGTCGATTAAAAGAGGAGAGATGGCGGCGTCCCATGATGATCATCTGCGCGTTAAGCTGCTGCGACTGGGCAACAATCGTATCCGCCGCTTCGCCACCGACAATCAGCCCGCGCGCGACGACGCCGGCGCGCAGCAGCGGCGCCAGCGCATGGCGCACCACCAGCTCGGCGGTATTCTGCTCATCCTGCGCCACGGCGAAATCTTGCGGATCTTCTCCGGCGGTAATATCTATCGGCTGGTTGCAGGAGGAGTAAGCGGGATCGACGCAGCACAGCACCACAACCTGCGCCTTGTGCGCCAGCGCCTCTTCTATCGCCGTCGCGATCACCTTCTCGGCGACCGGCGAATTATCAACAGCCATCAGCAGTGTTTTCATCAGAGTTTATCCTTCAACAGCGGCGATTTTGCCAATTTCGCGTATCAGCGCCTCTTTGCATCTGAGCATCTCTTCACGGTACGCCTCTTCATTTTTCTGAAAACGCGCCGTCGGCACCAGCAGAGAGACAGAGAAACGGCCAAACAGCGTATCCAGCGCCACCGCCATAGTGGAGATGCCTTCAAGCGTTTCGCCGCGATCGTAAGAGATGCCGGTTTTACGCACTTCATTAATGAGCGTCAGCAGCTGCGGCAGCGTTTTTACGGTTTTATCCGTCAGCTCGCGCCAGGCTTCGCCCACCATTACGCGTACGTCGTCGTCGCACTCCAGCGCCAGCAGCGCGCGGCCGCCCGAGGTGCTGTAAAGCGGCAGGTTCAGCCCCATGCGCGGCACAACGCGTAGTTCGCGCGACGCCACCACATAGTGAATGATAGTCAGTTGCGTGCCGCTGGCGCGCGACAGCGAGACCGTTTCATTGGTCGCCGCGCACAGCGCTTCCAGCTTGGGCCGCACCAGATCGACGACGTCAGTATGCACGCTTGAGATAAGCTTCAGCAGCGCCGGGCCAAGACGCAAGCCGCCCGCGCCGCTGCTGCGCACCAGCTGGGCGCTGTCGAGCGCGGCGACGATGCGCTGTACCGTTGAGCGCGGCAGATCCACCGCCTGCGCAATTTCGCCAAGACTCATGCCGCCGGGATGCTCTCCCAGCGCGTTGAGGATTTTTGCCGCGCGCGCGATGACCTGAATACCACCTGATTTTTCATCTTCGCGGCTGGATGGAAGTTTTGCCATGGGTCGTCCTTTTCAGCTGCCTTACTCTACCGCGAAAAAGGCACAATTTACAGCATGTACCACATTGCAATACAGCATATCGGAATGTAAGATCGCGCCCTGTATCACATCGCAATACACTGCATCATAATAACGAGAAACCTGCTATGACCGCTCAGCCTGCCGCTGCGCCGCCGCCGCACCCCTTTACGCTTCGCCTCGCCCTGGGGCTGATCGGCGTGCTTATCGCCGCGCTGACATCGGGCCTTAATGACCGCGTGACCGATATCGCGCTGGCTGATATCCGCGCGGCCATCGGCGTCAGCTATGACCAGGGCAGCTGGATCGTCTCCTCTTATCAGGCCGCCGAAGTGGCGGCGATGATGATCGCGCCCTGGTTCGCCGTCACCTTCTCACTGCGCCGCTTTTCGCTGACGGTTTCAACCGGCTTTCTGCTGTGCGGCATTCTGCTGCCACTGGCGCCCTCGCCCGGCAGCTTTATCGCCCTGCGCGTTCTGCAGGGGCTGTTCGGCGGCGCGCTGCCGCCAATGCTGATGACGGTCGCGCTGCGCTTCCTGCCGCCGCCGCTTAAGCTTTACGGGCTGGGCGGCTATGCGCTTACGGCCACCTTCGGCCCCAATATGGCCGCCTCGCTGGCGGCGTTCTGGACGGACGACGTCAGCTGGATGTTTGTGTTCTGGCAGGTGGTGCCGCTGATGCTGATCGCCATGCTGCTGTTCGGCTGGGGCCTGCCGCAGGATCCGCTGCGCCTGGAGCGTTTTAAGCAGATCGATCTGTTCGGCATGCTTACCGGATGCAGCGGCATGGCGCTGCTGGTGCTGGCGCTGACGCAAGGGGAACGTCTGGACTGGTTTGACTCGCCGCTGATCGCCGCCATGCTGCTGGCCGCCCTGCCGCTGCTGCTGGTGTTTCTGATTAACGAGTGGTTTCATCCGCTGCCGCTGTTCCGGCTGCAGATGCTGTCGCGCCGCAACCTGACCCACGGCCTGCTGGCGCTGGCCACCGTACTGATTGTCTCGCTTTCCGGCTCGGCGCTCCCTTCCGCCTATTTCGGTCAGGTAGAGGGGTTCCGCACCCTGCAGTTCGCGCCGCTGGCGCTAACCGTCGGCCTGCCGCAGCTGCTGATCGCGCCGCTGGTTGCCGCGCTGCTCAATATTCGCTGGATCGACTGCCGCTGGGTACTGGCGGCGGGCGTCGCGCTGCTGATTACCGCCTGCCTGCTCGGCTCGCAGATCACCAGCGACTGGGCGCGTCAGAACTTCTGGACGCTGCAAATTTTACAGGCGTTCGGACAGCCAATGGTGATCCTGCCGATTCTGATGAGTGCCACCAGCGTGGTCGCGCCACCGGAAGGGCCCTTCGCCTCGGCGATGTTTAATACCGTACGCGGCTTCTCCAGCGTGGCGGCCTCGGTGCTGGTAGAGGTTTTTCTCAGCCACCGGGAGAAGATCCACTCCAACGTTTTGCTGGACCAGGCCGCCAGCCGCCCCTGGCTGATGAGCGCGACGAGCAGCGCCGACGCAGGCGCCAGCCACCCGCTGCTGATGGATGGCAGCGTCAGCAGCAGCGAGAATCTCAGCGGCTTCGCCACCCTGGTCAGGCATCAGGCTACGGTGCTCGGCCTGAGCGACAGCTGGCTGCTGCTGATCGCCTTCGCTGTGCTGCTGCTGCTGCTGACCGCCTGGCTGCCGAAGCGCGTCTGGCCGCCACAAACCCTGATTCAACCTGCCTCTTCGACATCGAGAAAATAAGATTATGCGTGCTTTAGTAATGAGAAAAACCGTGCTGCTGAGCCTGTTGTTGCTGGTTCTGCTGGCCATCGCGTTTTTTATCTGGTCAACGATGACCGGCAACGATCACCGCACCAATGATGCTTACGTCAACGCCGACTACACGCTGGTGGCGCCGAAAGTTTCCGGCTATATCGCCGAGGTGAAGGTGCAGGATAACCAGCAGGTGAAAGCGGGCGACGTGCTGGCGACGCTGGATGACCGCGACTATCGCGTGGCGCTGGAGAGCGCCGAGGCGGATTTGCAGGTCAGCCAGGCGAAGTTACTCAGCAGCCAGGCGCAGCTGGAGCAGCAGCAGTCGGCTATTGAGCAGTCAAAGGCAACCCTGGCGGCTAACCAGGCGACCGCGCAGTACGCCGGTCAGAACGCCGAGCGCTATAACCGCCTGTATAAAAGCGGCACCGTTGCCGCCGACGATCAGCAGAAGGCAAGCTCGACCCAGCGCTCTGCCGCGGCGGCGGTGCGCCAGAGCCAGGCTGCCCTACTCTCCGCTGTGAAAGAGATCGGCGTGCTGCAGGCGGCGGTTCGTCAGGCGCAGGCGGATGTGGCGGCGGCGCAGGCGAGCGTGGATCAGGCGCGCCTCAACCTCTCCTACACGCGCATCGTTGCGCCGGTGGATGGCATGGTGGGTCAGCGTGCGGCGCGCGTCGGCGCTTACGTTTCCGCCGGGACGCGTCTGCTGGCGGTCGTACCGTTACAGCAGACCTATATCACGGCGAACTATCTGGAGACGCAGCTCAGCGACGTGCGTCAGGGACAGCGGGTGAATATCACCATCGATGCGCTGCCGGGCAAGCGTTTTACCGGCCATGTCGACAGCATCGCGCCGGC
This sequence comes from Pantoea sp. UBA5923, assembly GCF_002431095.1. Classification (NCBI taxonomy): domain Bacteria; kingdom Pseudomonadati; phylum Pseudomonadota; class Gammaproteobacteria; order Enterobacterales; family Erwiniaceae; genus Pantoea; species Pantoea sp. UBA5923. The sequence continues at coordinate 22,377 of NZ_DJDN01000048.1, forward strand.
GACGGGCGCGACCTTCTCGGCGATTTCACCCGATAACGCAACAGGTAACTATACTAAGGTCGTCCAGCGGCTTCCGGTTAAAATCGCGCTGGATACGAACCAGCCTGGCCTGTCGCTGCTGCGGGTTGGTATGTCGGCGATCCCGGAAATTGAAGCTGAGTAAAACGTGATGCATCTCTCACAATGGTCCTATTTATTTTAGGATCGATTACGCGTAAATTAGCGCTCGATCCTGTTCTGAGTTACTCAGAACGACCTGAGAAAATGCCTGAGGCGATGATGACCTGATGCGTTTTTCTCATTCTGTTCGCGTTGCGCTGGCCTGGGATCGCTCTCGTCGTAACCGCTCAGAGGAGTTGTTTGTGAAATACGCCTTGATGGGAATCTCTTTCTTTGTGTTGCTGTGGGTCGGCACCTTTGTGCTGATGATGTAGCGCAAGCACCGGGGCGACAGCGTTGTCGCCCCGATTAGTTTTATTCAGCTTCTTCCACCGCTTTTACGCTGCCCGGCAGAATACCGTCCGCGCGGAACATCGCTTTAATTCCCCGCACCGCCTGACGAATGCGATCGCTGTTTTCTATCAGCGCGAAACGCACGTGGGTGTCACCGTAATCGCCGAAGCCGACCCCCGGCGAGACGCAGACTTTCGCCTCCTGCAGCAGCTTTTTGGCGAACTCCAGCGAGCCGAGAGAAGCGTAGCGGTCAGGAATTTTCGCCCAGACGTACATTGACGCTTTGGGATTCTCCACCATCCAGCCCGCCTCATGCAGCCCTTTCACCAGCACGTCGCGGCGACGCTTGTACTGTTCGGCGATATCGCGCACGCACTGCTGGTCCCCTTCCAGCGCGGCGATAGCCGCGACCTGCAACGGGGTGAAGGTGCCGTAGTCGTGATAGCTTTTGATGCGCGCCAGCGCGGCGACCAGCTCTTTATTGCCCACCATAAAGCCGATGCGCCAGCCCGCCATGTTGTAGCTTTTCGACAGCGTGAAGAATTCAACCGCCACGTCGCGCGCGCCAGGCACCTGCATAATCGAAGGCGCTTTCCAGCCGTCGTAGACGATATCGGCATAGGCGAGATCGTGTACCACCAGCACGTTGTACTGTTTCGCCAGCGCGATTACCCGCTCGAAAAAGTCCAGTTCGACGCACTGCGCGGTGGGGTTTGACGGAAAGCCGAGGATCATCATTTTCGGTTTCGGATAGCTTTCGCGGATCGCCCGCTCCAGCTCGGCAAAGAAGTCGATACCCGCCACCAGCGGCACCGAGCGCACCTGCGCGCCAGCGATTACCGCGCCGTAGATATGAATGGGGTAGCTTGGATTGGGCACCAGTACGGTATCGCCGTGATCCAGCGTCGCCAGCATCAGATGCGCCAGCCCCTCTTTCGAGCCGATGGTGACGATAGCTTCAGATTCCGGATCGATCTCCACCTGATAGCGTTCGGCGTACCAGCGCGAAATGGCGCGGCGCAGACGCGGAATACCGCGCGAGGTCGAGTAGCCATGCGTATCCTCACGCTGCGCCACCTGACAAAGTTTTTCCACGATATGCGGCGGCGTAGGGCCGTCAGGGTTCCCCATCGAGAGATCGATGATGTCTTCGCCGCGCCGACGCGCAGCCATCTTCAACTCAGCGGTAATGTTAAACACATAGGGGGGAAGGCGATCGATACGCGAGAAACGACGGGGTGTGCTGTTGTCAGCCATAATGTCCTCTTGATTACGTAAGCGCCCGGACCGTCCGAGCGACGCAGGTCACTGCTGTGACCGAAAAAAGAACATAACGCGGCGATGACAAAGCTGTCGAGAGGAGAATAAAATTTTTTTAATTTTCCGGATTCAGGCGGCCAAACACCCAATCGTTCACCCACTCGCCGTTTAGCAGATAATTATCCCGTAATGTACCCTCAAGCACATAGCCATTCTTCTCCAGAATACGGCGCGACGCCACATTTCCCTCTACCACCATCGCCTTGAGCTTGTGGAAACCCGCCTTCAGCAGAAACTCGCTCAGCCCGGCCAGCGCTTCGCTGCCGTACCCCTTGCCGCAGAAGCGATGCAGCAGCATATAGCCCACCTCAGCCTGGCGGTAGGGCTGCCATTCCGGGCTGCAGCCGAACAGACCGATCGGCTCGCCGCTGTCGCGCAGTCGCGCCACTACGCAGAGCATATGAAAACTGCTGACCTGCCAGGGTGCGAGGCGCTCATTGAATCGCTGGCGCAAGTCGGCTTCGTCCGGGATTTCGCTGACCCAGGTCATGGTGGCCGCATCTTCATGTACGGCGCGGAACAATAGCCAGTCTTCGGGCTTGAGGGTCGTAAGCGTAAGACGTGGCGTGGTTAACTGCATGTAATTGCTCCTGGTGCGGACAGCCATAATGGCTGTCAAAACATAACAAACACAATGCCTGCTCACCAGCCTGCGACCGGCAAAAAGGCTTCCCCGTTTTACCAGTCAGGTTTCCTCTTTTTACTATTTTACCGGACAAAGTTGATCCAAAACATGAAGGTGGCGCGCACCCTTGTAGCAGGCTGGCGCATCGCGATCACATTTTTTATGATAAGCCTCTCTCTGTTGCTACCTGAAGGCTGGCTGTGATCTCTCACTTCGATATGCTGTTAGCGGTGTTCGACCGCGCCGCCCTGATGCTGATCTGCCTCTTTTTCCTGACCCGCACCCCGCTTTTCCGTCAGCTGCTGCAAAAAGATGAACATACGCCGCTGGAGAAAGGTGCCGTTATTGCTATTTTCTCGCTGTTTGCGCTCTTCAGCACCTGGTCAGGCATTAACGTTGACGGTTCACTGCTGAACGTGCGGGTGATCGCCGTAATGGCTGGCGGCATCCTGTTCGGTCCCTGGGTCGGCATCACTACCGGCGTTATTGCCGGGCTGCACCGCTTTCTTATCGATATTCACGGCGTTACCTCGGTGCCCTGCTTAATTACCAGCATTATCGCGGGCTGCGTTTCCGGCGCCATTAACCGTCGCGTACCGAAAGCGCAGCGCTGGCGCATCGGCATTATCGGCGGCATGCTGTGCGAAAGCCTGACTATGCTGCTGATTGTGCTGTGGGCGAAGCCGATGTCGCTTGGGCTGGCGATTGTGTCGGAGATTGCCCTGCCGATGATTCTCGGCGCGTCGAGCATCGGTCTGATTGTGCTGCTGGTGCAGAGCGTCGAGGGAGAAAAAGAGGCGATTGCGGCGCGTCAGGCCAAGCTGGCGCTGGAGATAGCCAACAAAACGCTGCCGCTGTTCCGCGACGTCAACAGCGACTCGCTGCGCCGCATCTGCGCGATTATCTGCCGCGATATCAACGCCGACGCCGTCGCCATTACCAATAAAACGCATATTCTCGCCTATGTCGGCTATGGCGAGCAGAACTATCAGAACGGCGACGACGGTATCAGCCCCACCACCGCGCAGGCGATGTCCAGCGGGAAGATCATCATCAAAAACAATGATGAAGCGCATCGCACCAAAGATATTCACTCGATGATCGTTATCCCGCTGCGAGAGAAAGGCAAGGTCACCGGCACCCTGAAAATTTACTACCGCCGCGCGCACCGCATTACCGGTTCGCTGAAGGAGATGGCGATCGGCCTGTCGCAGCTTATCTCTACCCAGCTGGAGGTCTCACGCGCCGAGCAGCTGCGCGAAATGGCCAATAAAGCGGAACTGCGCGCCTTGCAGAGTAAAATAAATCCCCATTTTCTGTTTAACGCACTGAACGCCATTAACTCCTCTATTCGCCTTAACCCTGATACTGCGCGCCAGCTGGTTATCAATCTTTCTCGCTATCTGCGTTACAACCTTGAACTGAACGATGATGAAACCATCGATATCAAACGCGAACTGTGGCAGGTGAAAGACTATATCGCCATTGAGCAGGCGCGCTTCGGTGACAAGCTGTCGATGATCTATGACATTGACGACGATCTTCACTTTTCGCTGCCCAGCCTGTTAATTCAGCCGCTGGTGGAGAACGCTATCGTGCATGGCATTCAGCCCTCGCGGGGAAAAGGCGTGGTAACGCTGAGCGTTAAAGCGATCGGCGATCGGGTACGCATCGCGGTACGCGACACCGGGCCGGGCATCAGCGATGAGGTGATGCGCCGCGTGGCGATGAATGAGATGCCGGGCAACAAGATCGGCCTGCTGAATGTGCATCACCGCGTCAGGCTGTTGACCGGTCAGGGGCTTGAAATTACCCGCCTGCAGCCCGGCACCGAAATCGCCTTTACCCTGAGCAGAAGCGGACAGCTGCTGACCGAATCGCCTCTTAGCGTCGTGGAGAATATCCAGTGAAGGCCATTATTGTAGAAGATGAGTTTCTGGCGCAGCAGGAGCTAAGCTGGATGATCCAGCAGCATAGCCGGATCGCTATTGAGGCCTGCTTTGACGACGGGCTGGAGGTGCTGAAATATCTGCAGCAGCATCGCGTGGACGTTATCTTTCTTGATATCAACATTCCGTCGCTGGACGGTATGCTGCTGGCGCAGAATATTCGCCAGTTCGCGCAGCGGCCGCTGATTGTGTTTATTACCGCGTGGAAAGAGCATGCGGTAGAGGCTTTCGAGCTGGAAGCGTTTGACTATATCCTCAAGCCCTATCATGAGGCGCGCATCGTCACCATGCTCAACAAGCTGGAAGCGGTCGGGCAACAGCAGGCTGTCACGCAGACGCCGGTTTCCGGCAGCCCGCAGACCGTCAATCTGGTGAAAGATGAGCGTATCATCGTGACGGATATCAACGATATCTACTACGTGGAGGCGCATGAGAAGCTGACGTTCGTCTATACGCGGCGCGAGGCCTATGTGATGTCGATGAGCATCAGCGAGTTCTGCGCCCGGCTACCGGAGCAGAGCTTTTTCCGCTGTCATCGCTCTTACTGCGTTAACCTGAGTAAAATCTCCGAGATAGAGCCCTGGTTTAACAATACTTACCTGCTCAGGCTGCGCGATCTGGCGTTTCAGGTGCCGGTCAGCCGCAGCAAGGCAAAGCGCTTCCGCGAGCTGATGCGCCTGTAGCTAAACAGGCTTTGAAACTTATGCGCGTAAAGATGTCAGCCGCCATCTAAAAAAAACGGCCCGCAGGCCGTTTCAGAAGCGTATTACAGGATACGTCCCAGCGTCTGGCGCAGATGCGCGCCTGCGCCCAGCAGGCCTGGCTGATCGTGGGTGATCATATAAACCGGAATGCGGGAAACGTAGTCGCGGAAGCGTCCTTTATCTTCAAAGGCGGCGCGGAAGCCGGAAGCCTTGAAGAACTCCAGGAAGCGCGGCACGATGCCGCCAGCGATATAGACGCCGCCGAAGGTGCCGAGGTTCAGCGCCAGGTTGCCGCCAAAACGGCCCATAATGACGCAGAACAGCGACAGCGCGCGACGGCAGTCGATGCAGCTGTCGGCTAGCGCACGTTCGGAGACATCCTTCGGCTTAAGGTTTTCCGGCACGCGATTGTCCGCCTTCACGATAGCGCGGTAGAGGTTCACCAGACCGGCGCCGGAGAGCACGCGCTCGGCAGAGACGTGGCCCAGTTCGGCGCGCAGCACCTCCAGAATCAAATCTTCCTCATCGCTGTTGGCGGCGAAATCGACGTGGCCGCCCTCGCCCGGCAGGCTGACCCAGCGGCGGTCAACGTGCACCAGATGGCTGACACCCAGCCCGGTGCCCGCGCCATAAATCGCGATAGGCTTATCCTTCACCGGCTCGCCGCCGCCGAACTGAATCACATGATCGGCGGTCAGCATCGGGATCGCCATCGAAACGGCGGTGAAGTCGTTAATGATTTCAAGGTGATCGAAGCCAAGGCTGGCTTTCATTTTGCTGGTGGAAAAAGCCCAGTCATGGTTGGTCATTTCGACCCAGTCTTCCGTGATAGGGCAAGCAATAGCGATGCAGCCGTCTTTAACGTCTTTCAACTGCTCGCCAAGATAGTGGCGGATGACGGCTTCGAGGCTGTCATAATCTGAAGTTGAGAATGTTTGGGCCTGGGAGATGCTGCCGGTTTCCACCTCACACAGGGCGAGTCGCGCGTTGGTGCCGCCGACGTCGCCGACCAGGGCATAAGTTGTCATTCTTTTGTTGCTCCGCTTGGGGTCCCTAAGATGCAGGACACTATAAAAGTCTGCCGGTAAAACAACAACGCTCGCCGCGACAAAAGACGAGCGTTGATGGTGGTGCGCACAGCCTACCCGTCCGGCAAGCCGCTTGACAGCGGCAACACTCCGAATCTTATCCCCCGTTGCGTTGCGCCAGACAAGCCGTAACCTTACGCAACAACGGCGGCAGATCGTCTTTGTGCATTGCCACCTCGATTAGCGTCAGGCAGTCGGGCGCCTGCAGGCGCGCCATCACCTCTTCCAGCTGCACGCACTCGGTGACGCGCCAGCTCTGCGCCTGCCCATGCAGACAAAACGCCTGCGGCAGCGCGGTCCAGTTCCACTGGGCAATATCATTATAACGCTGCGTCGCGCCGTGGATGGCGCGCTCCACCGTATAGCCCTCGTTGTTCAGCAGGAAAATCACGGGCCTCTGCCCGTCCCGCAACATCGAGCCTAGCTCCTGAATGGTCAGCTGTGCCGAGCCGTCGCCTGTTATCAGAATTACCCGCTGCGCGGGCGCGGCGGTCTGCGCGCCAAAGGCTGCGGGTAAAGTATAGCCAATAGAGCCCCAGAGCGGCTGCACCAGCAGCTGCGCGCCGGGCGGCAAACGCAGCGCCGCCGCGCCGAAGGCGGCAGTACCCTGATCGGCAAGGATAATATCGCCCGGCTGTAAAAAGTGCTGCATCGCGCGCCAGAAGGCGGTCTGACTGATATACGCCGCCTCATCCTCCGCTTCGACAAGCGGTGCGTGCGGCGCCAGCGCCCAGCGTTCGCCGTAACGCGCGAAAAGCGTTTCCAGCTCGCTTAGCGCATCCGCCATAGTGAGCGGCGCAAAGCGTTCGCCCGCCACGCTGGCGGCAAAAGGCTGGAGATCGATTAGCTGCGAAGGGGCAAAGTTTTGAGTAAAGCCCGCCGTCAGAGTATCGGTGAAACGCACGCCGACGCAGAGCGTCACATCCGCCTGCTCAATCGCTTCGCTGACTCCGCTCTCGCTGCCCGCCGCGGCGTAGGTGCCGACGTAGCCTGGCTGCTGCTCGTCCAGCACCCCTTTGCCCATCAGCAGCGTGGCGCAGGGTATGGCGCGCTGCTGGCGCAGACGGGCCAGCGCCTGCTGCTGCCTCCAGCGCCCGGCAAGAAAATCAGCCAGCAGCGCGACGCGACGCGCCTGCCCCAGCAGCCGTTCGGCAGCGGTACGGAACGCCAGGCGCGCCTGCTCGCTGGAGAGCGGCGCGGCGTCGAGCGGCGCGGCTGGCGGCGCGACCTCCGCCTCAGCGACATCTACCGCCAGCATCAGATAGCCGGGACGCTTTTCCCGCATCGCCGTGGTCAGCACCCGATCGATCTCTGCCGTGGCGTTGCCCGCGCTAAGCTGCGCCGTCGCCGCGTTAACCTCGCCCGCCATACGCAAAAAATGACGAAAATCGCCGTCCCCCAGCGAATGGTGCACGCAGTCGCCCCGCTTTTGCGCCTCGCTCGCGGGTGCGCCCACAATCTGGATCACCGGCACATATTCGGCGAAGCTGCCGGCGATGCCGTTGATGGCGCTCAGTTCGCCGACGCCGAAGGTGGTCAGCAGCGCCGCCGCGCCGCGACAGCGTGCGTAGCCGTCCGCGGCGTAAGCCGCATTGAGTTCGTTGGCGCAGCCGACCCAGCCAATATCCTGATGCGCAATAACGCGATCGAGAAACTGCAGGTTATAGTCGCCCGGCACGCCAAACAGATGGCCGATGCCTATCTCCTGCAGGCGCGTCAGCAGATAATCTCCTACGGTAAAGCGTTCCATATGCCACTCCTTTCACCAGATGTCTGATTTGAGTATCTACTATGCTGCCAGACCGGCTAGAAAGCAGCGCAATCCACTGAACAAAAAAGTGGCAACCCGGCGTTACGATGGGGGATTATTCTGTAAGTAAGCGATCTGCGACGCGTTGTGACTGTGTGTAAACGTATACACTGCTATTCTTGCGCTTGAAAATTCTTCCCTGAGACAGGAACGCCGTATGACCTACCTTCCGCATCCCGGCCGTTATCAGCAGATGGAATACCGCCGCAGCGGCCGCAGCGGGCTTAAGCTGCCCGCGATTTCGCTTGGCCTGTGGCATAACTTCGGCGACAGCACGCGCGTCGACAACAGCCGCGAACTGCTACGCCATGCGTTCGATCGCGGCATTACCCATTTTGATCTGGCGAACAACTACGGCCCGCCGCCTGGCTCGGCGGAAGAGAACTTTGGCCGCATTCTGCGCGAAGATTTTCGCGCCTGCCGCGACGAGCTGGTGATCTCCACCAAAGCGGGCTACACCATGTGGGACGGCCCTTACGGTGACTGGGGCTCGCGTAAATACCTTATCTCCAGCCTCGATCAGAGCCTGAAACGTATGGGGCTGGAGTATGTCGATATCTTTTATCACCATCGCCCCGACCCGGAGACGCCGCTGGAAGAGACCATGCGCGCGCTGGATCAGGTGGTGCGTCAGGGCAAGGCGCTCTATGCCGCTATCTCTAACTATCCGGCGGATCGCGCGGCGGAAGCGATCGCGATCCTGCGCGATCTGGGCACGCCCTGCCTGATCCACCAGCCGCGCTATTCGATGTTTGAACGCGGCCTGGAAAACGGCCTGCTGGATACCTTAGGCGACAATGGCGTCGGCTGCATCGCCTTCTCTCCTCTGGCGGGCGGCGTGTTGACCGACCGTTATCTGCAGGGCATTCCGCAGGATTCACGCGTTGCCAGCGGCAGTAAATTCCTGCGCGAGGAGCAGCTCACTGATGAGAAAATGGAAAAAGTGCGCAGGCTGAATGAGATTGCGCAACAGCGCGGCCAGAAGCTGGCGCAGATGGCGCTGGCGTGGGCGCTGCGCGACGACCGCATGACCTCTGTGTTGATTGGCGCAAGCAAAACCGCGCAAATCGACGATGCGGTGGATATGCTGGCGAACCGCCACTTCACCATCGCCGAGCTTTCCGCTATTGAAGGCGTACTGCTGTAACTGTTTGTCCGCCCGGTTCGCGCCGGGCGTTTCTGCAGCCGGAATTGTCTCAATCCCCCTTTTCTTCAGATTTTCCTCACAATTGTCAGCGACACTCTACTTGTCACACAGGCAATGCGCGGGCATAACGCCTGCACCACAGCGGCTCTGCCGCTGATAAGGAGAAGAAAATGAAACCTGCGATAATTTTTGCTGCTTTGCTGACTATGCTGTCGCCTTTGGCGATCCAAAACGTCCAGGCTGCCGGCGCCTCTATTAGCCTGGCGCCCGGCGTAACGCTGCATCTGGGAGACCGCGATCGCCGCGGTTACTACTGGGATGGCGGCCGCTGGCGCGAGCCGCGCTGGTGGAACGACCGCTACCAGTACAATAATCATCGCTGGTGGCGCCATGAAGAGTGGCGACGTCAGAAGCAGTGGGAGCACGAGCGCCGCTGGCATGAGCGCGAACGCCGTCACCACTGGCGCGAGGCGCAGCGCTACCACGAGCGTTACGATCGCCACCATTACTAAGCTGGCTTATTCGCCTTTGCGCTATGCGCTCAGAGAGGCTTTTCTCCGGGGAACAAACGGCGTCCCGTCTGCCGCGCCGTTTCCAGATGCGTTTCAGGCGAGTCGGCGTCAGGCAGTAAAATCAGCTCCGACGTTTTCACCGCCGCGCCAACATAGTCAAAAATCCCTTCGTCGATCTGCGTGCGCATCGCGGCATAATAGCCGCGGCGCGCATAGGTACGCAGATTCGCCCCGCCTATGCCCAACAGATGCACCTGCAGACGACCCAGCTTTTTGTTGATTTTGCCTTCAGGCGTCTCCCCATACGCCCATCCGCTGGTAAATACGCGGTCGATCCAGCCTTTCAGCACGCCAGGGAAAGACCACCAGTAAACGGGATAAACCAGCACCAGCGCGTCGGCGCGGTCAATGCGCTTTTGCTCGGCCAGCACGTCGGCAGGCGGCGCAGACTGGTTGCGGAACAGCGCCAGGTCAGCCTCGCCATAGCGTGGATCGAACCCCTCCGCTATCAGGTCCGCGATTTCAAAAGTATGCGGGGAGCGGATCTCGTTTGCCACCGCCCTGGCAACAGCGTGCGTGAATGAATCTCGATCGGGATGGGCGACCACTATCAGAGCATGCATATGCTGACTCCTGTTCGAAGAAGAGGAAACGACTGCATATCGATAGTAGATGAGTTGAGACGGGCCGCAGAGACAGGCGCACATGCGGTTAAAGAGAGAGAAACGCTGGCCTGTGATAAGTCAGGCCAGCTTTTTAGCAGCTTTACAGACCGAGGATCTCGCCAACCAGCAGATAAGCATTGAGCGCCACCACCAGCACCACGATGGCGCGGCCGGTGTTCTGCATCAGGCGCGAGTTAACCATCTCACCCATAATTTCGCGGTTGCCGGTAAAAGAGAGCAGCGGCACCAGCGCCAGCGCAATGCCGAAGCTCAGCAGCACCTGGCTCATCACCAGAATGCGCGTCGGGTCCCAGCCCACCATAATCACGATAAAAGAGGGCAGCATAGTAACCAGACGACGCACCCACAGCGGAATATGGAAGCGGATAAAACCCTGCATCACTACCTGGCCGGCCAGGGTGCCGACTACGGTAGAAGAGAGGCCCGCCGCAACCAGACTCAGGCCGAACACCGTTGCCGCGGCATGGCCGAGCAGCGGCGTCAGCGTCAGGTAAGCCTGATCAAGCTCGGCGATGCCGCTGTGGCCGCTGAAGTGGAACGCAGCGGCGGCGGTCGCCATCATCGCCAGGTTAACAAAGCCTGCAATGGTCATGGCGATCGCCACATCCAGCTTGGTCGAGGAGTAGCGCTGACTTTTATTGCCGCTTGCCCCGAACTGCGTCAGCGCCGAATGGAGATAGATAACGTGCGGCATAATGGTTGCCCCCAGCACGCCCGCCGCCAGGAATACCGCATCTGAAGTCGGCAGCGACGGCAGCGCCATCCCCATCACCAGCTCGCTGACCTTTGGCTGCGAAAAGAACAGCTCGACGATATAGGCCGCCGCCACGAACAGCAGCAGGCCGCCAATCACTACTTCCAGCGGCTTCTGGCCGCGGCTTTGCAGCATCAGAATTAAAAAGGTGGCCACGCCGGTCAGCACCGCGCCCTGCAGCAGCGAAATGCCGAGCAGCAGCTTAAAGCCGAGCGCCGCGCCGATAAACTCCGCCAGGTCGGTCGCCATCGCGATGATTTCCGCCTGTACCCAGTAGAACCACACCGCCGGACGCGGAAAGCGATCGCGAATATGTTCAGCAAGATTTTTACCGGTAGCGATACCCAGCTTGGCGGACATCAGCTGAATGACCATCGCCATGATATTGGCCCAGACCACCACCCACAGCAGCTTGTAGCCATAGGCTGCGCCAGCCTGAATATTGGTGGCGAAGTTGCCTGGATCGATGTAGCCGATGGCGGCAATAAAGGCCGGCCCCAGCAGCGCAAGCTTGATTTTTCTGGCTCCGCGAGCGGCACGCTCGGCGGTACGGCTCTCAAACATAATTATCTACCTGTCTGAACGCGTTTTAACCCTGCCAGATTATGGCCTGATCGCAGCAAGTGAAATGTGGTTGTCGTTATTGCTGTAATAGATAGTGCTATGAAGTATAGCCATTGCTATACCTTGCGGTAAAGCAAGACTTGTTAAAAAATGTGCAACGCATCTCACTCTACGCTCTGGGTATATTATAGACAATATTTTTGTGGATATTTGATGTGAACGTTTTGTGAACAGGCTGTGACGGGTGAGAGTTTTCTGAGAAAACAGGTGATAGCGAATCCTTATAATGTGGATTTGATCTCGTTTTTAAGTAACGCGTTACATAGAATACGCAGCAAATTACAACCCTCCTCAAATCTGGAGCAAGCATGTCCCATATTTTGCACTTCCTTTTAGCACTGGTGGTGGTAGGCGTGCTGGCGTTACTCGTCAGCCATGACCGTAAAAGTATTCGTATTCGCTACATTGTCCAGCTTCTGGTCATTGAAGTGCTGCTGGCGTGGTTCTTCCTGAATTCCGAGGCAGGGCTCGGGTTCGTTAAAGGTTTTGCTGGTCTGTTCGACCATCTTCTTAAGTACGCGGGCGAAGGCACCAACTTCGTGTTTGGCAATATGAACGATAAAGGCCTCGCGTTCTTCTTCCTTAACGTGCTGTGTCCGATCGTCTTTATCTCTGCCCTGATCGGTATTCTGCAACATTTCCGTATTCTGCCGTGGGTGATCCGCGGTATCGGCACCGTGCTCTCTAAAGTCAACGGCATGGGCAAGCTGGAATCCTTTAACGCCGTCAGCTCTCTGATTCTGGGACAGTCAGAAAACTTTATCGCCTATAAGGATATCCTCGGCAAAATGTCGCAGCGCCGCATGTACACCATGGCCGCGACCGCGATGTCGACCGTTTCTATGTCGATTGTCGGTGCCTATATGACCATGCTGCAGCCAAAGTATGTGGTCGCCGCGCTGGTGCTTAATATGTTCAGCACCTTTATCGTGCTGTCGCTGATTAACCCCTACCGCGTCGACAGCGAAGAAGATCTGCAGCTGCAGGATATCCATAAAGGCCAGAGTTTCTTTGAAATGCTGGGCGAATATATCCTTGCCGGTTTCCGCGTGGCAATTATCGTCGCGGCAATGCTGATCGGCTTTATCGCGCTGATTTCTGGCCTGAACGCGCTGTTCGACTTTATCTTCGGCATCAGCTTCCAGGGCGTGCTGGGCTACGTCTTCTATCCGTTTGCCTGGGTGATGGGCGTGCCGGCTCACGAAGCGCTGCAGGTCGGCAGCATTATGGCCACCAAGCTGGTTTCCAACGAGTTCGTGGCGATGATGGATCTGCAGAAGCTGGCGGGCCATCTGTCACCGCACTCCGAAGGTATCCTGTCGGTGTTCCTGGTCTCCTTTGCCAACTTCTCTTCAATCGGCATCGTTGCAGGCGCTATCAAAGGCCTGAACGAGGAGCAAGGCAACGTGGTGTCGCGCTTCGGCCTGAAGCTGCTCTACGGCTCAACGCTGGTTAGCGTGCTTTCCGCCGCCATTGCCGGTCTGGTGCTGGCGTTCTGACGGACAGGCGAGAGAGAACGGAAAGCAAAGCGCCCCGCGACAGGATGTGGTGGAGCGCTTTGTTAAACCACTCACTTTCGCGCTGCCTCCGGGCAGAGCGTTGCAGGGCGAGACCATGTCTCGCCCTTATTCTTAATTATTCCTGCTTGTTATAACGCCTTTCGCCTCGTCTCAGCCGCGCTGCGCCGCCCTTCCCCGTTTCCCGCAAATCCTTTGCACAATATCGAATTTCATCTCACGCCCGCCGCCCCGTAGTTTTTCTGGTAACTCAACATCAGGAGAAGCGCATGAGCATTCAGTTTCTGGGCATGATCGGCCATCGTCTGGCCTCTGAAATCATTCCGGCCAGCGGGCCGTTATTCGATAAAAAGTACATTGCTGATTTCGCCCGCGCCCATGAAGAGGCGGGATTTGATCGGGTTCTGGTGGGCTACTGGTCCGATCAACCAGACGGCTTTTTAGTCACGGCACACGCCGCCGCCAGCACCTCGCGCATTAAGTTTTTACTGGCGCATCGTCCGGGCTTTGTGTCGCCGACGCTGGCGGCGCGTAAGCTGGCGTCGCTCGATCACCTCACCGACGGACGCCTGGCGGTGCATATCATCAGCGGCGGCAGCGACAGCGAGCAGCGCCGCGACGGCGACTTCCTCAATAAAGCGGAACGTTATGCGCGCACCGACGAGTTTCTCAGCGTGCTGAATAAAAGCCTGACCTCGGCGGAAGCCTGGGATCACCAGGGCGACTTTTACCGCGCCGAGCAGGCCTTTTCCGCCATCAAGCCGCTGCAAAGCAAACTGCCGGTCTACTTTGGCGGCTCTTCGCCAGAGGCGATTGAGGTCGCCGCGCGCCACGCCGATGTTTTCGCGCTGTGGGGCGAGCCGCTGCAGGGCGCGGCGGAAACTGTGCAAACCGTACGCGCCGCCGCGGCGAAAAGAGGCCGCGAGATTAAATTCAATATCTCTTTCCGCCCGATTATCGGCAAAACCGAGAAAGAGGCCTGGGAGCGCGCGGAACATATTTATCAGACGGCGCAGAAGCAGCTGGCCGAGTCGGGCTACTCCTTTGGCCTGCCAAAACCGCAAAGCGTGGGCGCGCAGCGCTTGCTGGCGGCGGCTAACGAAAGCGACCGCCACGATAAAGTGCTGTGGACCGGCATCACGAAGCTAGTGAGCGGCGGCTACAACTCCACTGCGCTGGTGGGCACCGCGGATCAGGTTTCCGACGCGCTGCTGGATTACTACAACCTCGGTATCGACAGCGTACTGATCCGCGGCTTCGATCCGCTGAACGACGCGGTGGAGTATGGCCGCGAACTGCTGCCGCTAACGCGCGAAAAAGTCGCCGCCCTGACGCGCGGCAAGAGGATCGCCTGATGCGTCTGGCCGCCCTGTTTGCCGGTATCACGCTGGCGTTAAGCCTTCATCACGCCCTCGCCGCCGAAAAAGTGACGCTGCGCCTTGGCGACGTGAAAGGAGATCGTTTCGCCGCGCTGAAGGCCTCCGGCGAGCTGGAAAACCTGCCCTATGAGCTGAAGCTCACCGCGTTCGACGCTGGCGCGCCGGTGCAGGAAGTGCTGAATGCGGGCGCGCTGGACGTCGGCTTTACCGGCGATCTGCCGTTCCTGTTTGTCTATGCCGCAGGCGCACCGGTTAAAGCGGTCGGGGCGTGGCAGAACAATCCAGACAGCATCGCGCTGCTGACGCGTCCTGACGCCGGGATCCACCGCCTGCAGGATCTGAAAGGGAAGCAGATCGCCGTTAACCGCGGCGGCTGGGGACACTATCTGATCCTTGGCCTGCTGGAGCGCGCCGGCCTGAAGCCCAATGTGGTGACGCTGCGTTTCCTCGGCCCGGTGGACGGCCGCGCGGCGCTCACCTCTGGCGCGGTTTCCGCCTGGGCGCCCTGGGAGCCTTATATCGCCACCTCAACCCAGGTCGACGGTACGGTACGCGTGCCGCAGGGCGGCGGCAGCGGCATTATGTCCGGTTACTCCTATGCGCTGGCGCGCAAAGAGGCGCTGGGCGATCCAGAGAAACGCAAAGCTATCGCCGATCTGCTGACGCGACTGGCGAAGGCGCAGATCTGGGCGGCGCAGCATCCGCAGCCGTTCGCGCAGGCGCTGGGAAAATCGCTCAATATGCCGACCGCCATTACCCGCAGCTGGATCGACGACGCGCGCATCCGTCCGCTGGTATTCGACTCCTCGCTTATCGCTACGCTGCAAAAATCCGCCGACTTCTTCCATCGCTATCAGGTGCTGCCCAACGCGGTGGACGTCAGCGGCGCCTTTGATTTCAGTCTGGCGGAGGGCGCTAACCAGGTGGCGCGTCACTATCAGGAGAACAAATCGTGAGCGATCTTAATTATCATCGGCTGCGCGATTTTGTGGCGCAGCTCGCCGCCCTGCTCGACCAGCAGCCGGATGAGGCGACTCTTCTGGCGCGCGGCAGCGAGCTGCTGCGTCCGCTGCTGCTGCACGACGACTGGCTGGACGAGGCGTTTACCCAGCCGCATCCGCAGCATTACCAGCAGTATCTGCTGCATGCCGACGCGCAGCAGCGTTTTTCGGTGGTGAGCTTTGTCTGGGGGCCTGGTCAGCAGACGCCGGTGCACGATCACCGCGTCTGGGGATTGATCGGTATGTTACGCGGTGCGGAAGTGTCGCAGGGCTTTAAGCAAGCCAGAGACGGGCTGGTGCCGGACGGCGCGCCGGTACGCCTGGACCCCGGCCATATCGAAGCGGTATCGCCGCGCGTCGGCGATATCCATCGCGTGAGCAACGCCTTCGACGATCGCGTATCCATCAGCATCCACGTTTACGGTGCCAATATCGGCGCGGTAAAACGCGCCGTATACCGGGAAGACGGCAGCGAAAAACCCTTTATCTCCGGTTACAGCAACCGCTACTTACCTAATATCTGGGATCTCTCACATGGCTAAAACCTTTCCTCTGCGCGACGCCGCAGAGATTCAGCAGGCGCTGCGCCAGCAGCATGAAGTGGCGCTGGTCGACGTCCGCGACGAGGCACTCTATGCGCAAGGACATCCGCTGTTTGCGGTGAATATTCCGCTCTCAAAACTGGAGCTGGAATGGCTGGATCGCCTTCCGCGTCGTGATACCGCGATTACCCTTTACGATAACGGCGAAGGTCTGGCGCAGACGGCAGCGGCGCGCGCGGCGGCATGGGGCTACAGCAATATCACCCTGCTTAAGGACGATCTGGCAGGCTGGCGTGCAGCGGGCGGCGAGCTGTTTATCGACGTGAACTCGCCGAGCAAAGCCTTTGGTGAGCTGGTGGAACACCATAACCATACGCCGTCGCTGGCGGCGGAACAGGTTGATGCGCTGCTGCGCGACAAGGCTGACGTGGTGGTGCTCGACGCGCGCCGTTTCGATGAATATCACACCATGTCCGTTCCCGGCGCCATCAGCGTACCGGGCGGAGAACTGGTGCTGCGCGTGCGCGATATCGCCCCCTCCCCCGATACCACGGTGATTGTGAACTGCGCAGGGCGTACGCGCAGCATTATCGGTACGCAGTCACTGGTTAACGCCGGGATCCGCAATCCGGTCTATGCGCTGCGCAACGGCACCATCGGCTGGACGCTGGCCGGTTTACCGCTTGAGCAGCAGCAAAGCCGCCGCTATGGCGCCACCAGCGACACCGCTCATCGTCATGCCGTCGCGCAGGCGCGTCAGGTGGCGGATCGCGCGGGCGTCGCGCGCATTGATGCCGCTCAGCTGGCGCGCTGGCAGCAGGAGGCCCGCACCACATATCTGTTCGACGTGCGTGACGCCGATGAGTTCGCCGCCGGTCATCTGCCGGGCAGCCGTCACGTTCCGGGCGGTCAGCTGGTGCAGGAAACCGATCACTACGCCAGCGTGCGCGGCGCGCGTATCGTGCTGATCGACAACGACGGCGTGCGCGCCAGCATGACGGCCTCCTGGCTGGCGCAGATGGGCTGGGAAGTAGCGGTGCTTGAGGGTTTACAGCCGCAGGATTTCAGCGCGACGGGCGGCTGGACGGCGCAGGTGCCCGCCGTAGCGCCCGCAGAGCACGTATCGCCGCAGCGGCTGGCCGACTGGCTGAATCAGGGCGACACCCAAGTGCTGGATTTCACCACGCGCGCCAACCATGTTAAAAGCCATATTCCCGGCGCCGCCTGGCTGCTGCGCTCCACGCTGCAACAGCAGGGAAAAGCGCTGCTGCCAGAGGCCGAACGCTATGTCTTAACCTGCGGCAGCAGCCTGCTGGCGGGCTATGCGGTAGAACAGGTCGCGGCGCTGACCGGCAAGCCGGTTTATCTGCTGGAGGGCGGCAATAGCGCCTGGCGCAACGCCGGACTGCCGACGGAGGCTGGTGAGGATACGCTGCTGTCGCCTGCCATCGATCGCTATCGCCGTCCTTATGAGGGCACCGATATTGAACCAGAGGTGATGCAGGCCTATCTCGACTGGGAGTATGGGCTGGTGGCGCAGCTGGATCGCGACGGCACACACGGCTTTCGCGTTCTGCGGCCTGAAACGCAAAGCGTGACGGCGTAGACATTGAGGGCATGAAAACAGGGCGGCAGCGATGTCGCTCTTTTTCTTGCGCGCGCAAATGCGTTAAATGACTGGTCTGCTGCTTAAGGAAGTTGCCTGAGAAATCAGGTCTTTAAAATGGTGGAGATAAGCGGGATCGAACCGCTGACCTCTTGCATGCCATGCAAGCGCTCTCCCAGCTGAGCTATACCCCCACATCTGGAATCGTTTTTTCAGTGCCAAATCGTTGGGATGCGATTTGGTGGAGCTAAGCGGGATCGAACCGCTGACCTCTTGCATGCCATGCAAGCGCTCTCCCAGCTGAGCTATAGCCCCGAACCGAAAAAACCGTCGTGTTACTCGACGGACGGCATGATATGAAACCGTCCTCAGGGTGTCAACGGCAAAATCAAAAACTGCGTTTAATCGCTGAAAAAGGCGGCAAATAGCGGAACACGCTGTTTTCAGCCGCTTTTATTCAGCCATTACAGAAGGCACTAACCAGCGCAGTTACGCACCCGGTTTTATCTGCTTTGACAGGTTAAATTACGGTTAAACAGCCTTTAGGATTTTTCTTGTTTTCCGTTAAAAGCCGTGTAAAACTTAGCCCGCTAACCAAGTGGTCATCGCTGCCCACGCCTTAAAACAACACCATCCCTGTCACAACTATCAATAATATTCGAGATACTATGTCGCTGCATTCACCTAAAGAGATCGCTCAACTGGCGATTCAGGCTGGCGTCACTAAAAGCCGCGCCTCCATTCCGACGTTATTAATTCTTGGC
The DNA here is from genome assembly GCF_002431095.1 of Pantoea sp. UBA5923. Classification (NCBI taxonomy): domain Bacteria; kingdom Pseudomonadati; phylum Pseudomonadota; class Gammaproteobacteria; order Enterobacterales; family Erwiniaceae; genus Pantoea; species Pantoea sp. UBA5923. The sequence goes on from NZ_DJDN01000048.1 coordinate 40,858, forward strand.
TTTATGGCCGGCGCCTTTATCGCCACCGGCTTTCTGCTTGATCTGCATGTGATCAACTCATTACCGGCTGAGTGGGGCTCATTTGGCGGCCTGCTGGGCGCTGCCGTGTTCCCGGTCGGCCTGATCCTGACCGTACTGGCGGGGGGCGAATTGCTGACCGGCAATATGATGACGATGCCGGTTTCCTGGTTTGCGCGCCGTATTAGCGGTTTCGCCGTACTGCGCAACTGGTTCTGGGTCACTATCGCTAACTTTATCGGCAGCCTTGCTATCGCCTGGTTCTTCGGCCATATGCTGGGCATGACCGAAGGCGACTATCTGAAGAAGACCGTCGCTATCGCCAGCGCCAAAGTACACGCGGACTTCCTGCACGCCTTTATCTCCGGCATCGGCTGTAACTGGCTGGTTTGCCTGGCGGTATGGCTGGCCTTCGCCAGTAAAGATGTGGTGGGCAAAATCTTCGGCATGTGGTTCCCGGTTATGGCGTTCGTCGCCATCGGTTTTCAGCACGTCGTCGCTAACATGTTTATCGTGCCTGCGGCCATCTTCGCCGGCCAGCTGACCTGGGCGGATTACCTGCCTAACTTCGTTGCCGTGTTCCTGGGTAACGGCGTCGGCGGCGCTGTTTTTGTTGGCCTCGCCTACTTCCTCGCCTTCCGTCCTTCTGCTGAAGCAGTAGGTACCGCGCAGTAATTTTTTTTGCCTTTTGTCGCCAGGCAAAAGGCAATTTCCCTTCGTGTTACTTTCACGCATTACGTTTTGCTGTAATATGTATGGCTAATGTATTACACAGGGACAGCATCGTGAAAAAGGAATGGTTAACCCCCGAAGAACTCGCGAACGAAACAGGTTACAGCCGTCAAACGGTCAATAAATGGATCAAGCGCGAAAACTGGACCACCACGCCGAAGCCCGGCGTACAGGGCGGTAAAGCGAGATTGATTCATATTGACGAGCGCGTGAAAAACTTTATTCAGTCCATGCGCAACCTGAACGAACCCACCGCCTCCTACACCACGCAGCAGAACTCTTTACCTGCGTTACTATTAAGTTCTGTACAGCAAATGTCGCAAAGTGAGCAGGATAAGCTTGTCGCGCTGATTTTGCGTGAAGGGATTAAAGGCGTGCTTCAGCGGCTGGGGATTAGCGAAGAATAAAAAAACCGGAAGCATCGCGCTTCCGGTTTTTGTCTGTCAGGCCTGCGCTTCGCGTTCAGCGATAAAAGCCAGCGCTTTGTCGATACGCGCTACGCTACGGCGCTGCCCGATGGCTTCAACAGTGACGTCCAGTCCTGGCGACTGGCCTGCGCCGGTGACGGCGACGCGCAGCGGCATGCCGACCTTGCCCATCCCGACTTCCAGCTCATCCGCCGTACTTTGAATCGCATGGTGCACGTTTTCCGCCGTCCAGTCGCTGATAGCGGCCAGTTTATCGCGCACCACCTCCAGCGGCTGCCGCGCAACCGGGCGCAGATGTTTTTTCGCCGCGTCAGCATCGAACTCATCAAACTCTTCATAGAAGTAACGGCAGGAAGCCGCCATCTCTTTCAGCGTTTTGCTGCGCTCGCCCAGCAGCGTGACCAGCTTCGCCAGTTCCGGGCCGGTGCGGGTGTCGATATTCTGCTGTTCGATATGCCACTGCAGATGGGTCGCCACATATTGCGGCGGCATGCTGTTAATGTAGTGATGATTGAGCCACAGCAGCTTTTCGGTGTTGAACGCGCTGGCAGATTTGCTGACGGCGTCCAGCGTAAACAGCTCTTTCATCTCTGGAACAGAGAAGATCTCCTGATCGCCATGGGACCAGCCCAGACGCACCAGGTAGTTAAGCAGCGCTTCCGGCAGGTAGCCGTCTTCGCGGTACTGCATAACCCCTACCGCGCCGTGACGCTTGGAGAGCTTTTTGCCGTCGTCGCCCAAAATCATAGAGACGTGCGCGTAGATCGGCACCTGCGCGCCGATCGCTTTAAGGATGTTGATCTGGCGCGGCGTATTGTTGATATGGTCTTCGCCGCGAATCACATGGGTGATGCCCATATCCCAGTCGTCAACAACGACGCAGAAGTTATAGGTCGGCGAACCGTCGGTGCGGCGGATAATCAGGTCGTCCAGCTCCTGGTTGCTGAACTCGATCGGGCCGCGGATCTGGTCGTCAAAGATAACCGACCCTTCCTGCGGGTTGCGGAAGCGCACCACGCAAGGCTCGTCCGCCGCGTGATGTTCATGGCTGTCGCGGCAGTGACCGTCGTAGCGCGGCTTTTCGCCGTTCGCCATTTGCGTTTCGCGCAGCTGCTCCAGGCGCTCTTTCGAGCAGTAGCATTTATAGGCGGTGCCCGCTTCCAGCATGTCGTCGATAACCGCGTTATAGCGATCGAAGCGTTTGGTCTGGTAGTAGGGACCCTCGTCCCAGTCCAGGCTCAGCCAGTTCATGCCATCCATAATGGCTTCGATGGCTTCCGGCGTGGAACGCTCCAGATCGGTGTCTTCGATACGCAGGACAAATTCGCCCTGGTTATGACGTGCGAAAAGCCAGGAGTAGAGCGCGGTGCGTGCGCCGCCAACATGCAGGTAGCCGGTCGGGCTGGGCGCGAAGCGAGTTTTGATTTTCATTCAGCAGTGCCTTAGATGCGCAGGTTCTTTGTCTGGATGACAAAAAACGGGTTAGACGCGAAAAACTGTGCGCACATTCTAGCACCTGGCGTTGAATCCTCAATGACTGCGCGCCTGCGCAAAGGGGGAAAGCGGCCGGTTTCTGCTAATAAAACCAGCACATTGGCTAAAAGCAGCGCGGGATGTCTAATTTTGAAGCGAACGCGCATTTTAGTTTTAAAAAGCGTTGACTCACTTCGAAGGATCCCTATAATGCGACTCCACACAGCGGGGGTGATTAGCTCAGTTGGTAGAGCATCTCCCTTACAAGGAGGGGGTCGGCGGTTCGAGCCCGTCATCACCCACCACTCTAAAGGTGGCCCGCAGTGAACAAGAGATAAGATATGGGTGATTAGCTCAGTTGGTAGAGCATCTCCCTTACAAGGAGGGGGTCGGCGGTTCGAGCCCGTCATCACCCACCATATCTTAGTCAGATGACACTCTTGTTAAGCAGTACCGAAGTGGGTGATTAGCTCAGTTGGTAGAGCATCTCCCTTACAAGGAGGGGGTCGGCGGTTCGAGCCCGTCATCACCCACCACTTCGGGTCGTTAGCTCAGTCGGTAGAGCAGTTGACTTTTAATCAATTGGTCGCAGGTTCGAATCCTGCACGACCCACCAAATTCAGAGAAAAGCGCCCAACGGGCGCTTTTTTCGTTTCTGTGCGCCTGAGCTTAACGTGCAGGATGAGAACCTGCGCAGGTTCGACTGAATCGCCGGAGCGATTCAGGCTGATGCAAAGCATCACCCGCAGGGCGAGGCCCCGGACGGGCCGAGGCAAATCCTGCACGACCCACCAAATTCAGAGAAAAGCGCCCAACGGGCGCTTTTTTCGTTTCCGGCCACTGCGCCGCGGCCCCGACAATACCTTTTCCAAACCTTAACGCTTTCTTGCCTCAAGCCTTTTTCTTCTGAACCGATAACGATTTTGTCTATTTGCATGCAAGGAGAAAAAAGATGTCAGCAATATCCGCTTTATCTGGCAGTACAGGCAGTAGCGCCGGTAGCAGCAACGCCAGCGTCTCGTCGCAGATTTCCGCGCTCAATAAGCAGATCCAGAGCATCACGAAGCAGGTTAAAGAGCTGTCGGATAATCAGGATATGACCGACGAGCAGAAATCTGAAATGGAGCAGATGTACCAGTCGCAAATCGCCATGCTCGAAGCGCAGATCGCTCAGCTTGAACAGAAGCAGACCGAACAGGCGCAGCAGAACAGCGAACCGGCGAAACAGGCTGCAAGCGTTCAGGCTGCCGACGGCATTAATCGTCCGACCGCCACCAATCAGGTTAACGTCTATATCTAAAACGCTGGATTTATCGCGCGTTGTTGCGTCAGCAGCGTCGCCTGCTGACGCGCTTCCTGCCAGATCGCCTGCGCCGCAGGCGTCAGCGACCGGTTCTTGCGCTTAACCAGCACCAGGCTGCGGTTGATTTCAGGATAGAGTCGGCGCACGGTCAGCGCCCTGCCCGCCGGAAGCGGCAGCGCCAGCGCCGGTAAGATACTGATGCCGATGCCCGCATCGACCATGGGAAACAGCGTCGCCGGATGTCCAATTTCCTGCACGACGTTTACCTTGACCTGCTGCTGTCGCAGCGCCGCGTCGATTAACACCCGGCTGCCAGAAGCGTAATCCTGCAACACCATGGTGCGTCCCGCCAGCATGCGCCACTGCGCTTTTTCCACCGAAGCGAGCGGATCGTCGCTGCGGCATAACAGCAAAAAAGGCTCGTCCAGAATCGCCTGGCAGTCGAGATCGCTGTCGTTAAGCGGGCCGATAACAATACCGAAATCGACTTCGGCATTGCGTACGCTCTGCAAAACCATCTCCTGCACTCGGTCATGCAAAATAATCCTGATGTCGGGATAGCTTTGCTGGCTCGCGGCGAGGCATTGCGGCATCAGATGCGCGGAGATGGTCTGGCTGGCGGCGATGCGCACCGTACCGCTGCGCTGTTCGCCGTAGCTGCGAATATCCAGCAGCGTAGAGTTCATCTCTTCCAGCAGGCTTGCCATGCGCGAGGCGAGCTGCTGCCCCGCTTCCGTCAGCATCACTTCGCGGGTCGTTCTGTCGAGCAGCCGCACGCCGATAACGGCTTCCAGCTCTTTAATGCTGTGGCTGACGGCGGACTGGCTTAAACCAATCGCCTGTCCAGCCTGGCTGAATCCGCCATAGTGGGCGACGGCGACAAAGGTGCGCAGCTGGCGTAAAGTATAATTCATCGAAAGTGCTCATAGATTGATGCAATAAATCAATTTTATTTCTAAACCCGCATCCCGCACAATCACACCATGTAAATTTTAACCGGATTTTAACAATGGGATTTCTGCGACTCGATCCGATGATGATCAAACTGATCATCACGGTGCTGCTGGCCACCTTTCTGCCTGCTAAAGGCGTCTTTGTCGATATTTTTGAATACCTGACCACTGCCGCTATCGCCCTGCTCTTTTTCATGCACGGCGCCAAGCTGTCACGCGAAAAGATCATTGCGGGCAGTAGCCACTGGCGGCTGCATTTGTGGATTATGTTCAGCACCTTTGTGCTCTTTCCGATTATCGGCCTGCTGATCGTCTGGTGGCACCCGGTTAAGGTCAGCGCAGAGATCTATACCGGCTTTATCTATCTCTGCATTCTGCCCGCCACCGTACAGTCCGCTATCGCCTTTACCTCAATAGCGGGCGGCAACGTAGCAGCGGCGGTATGCAGCGCCTCGGCGTCGAGCCTGCTGGGCGTCTTTATCTCTCCGCTGCTGGTGAATCTGGTTATGGACGTGCACAGCAGCGCGCCCACCAACGGGCTTGAGCAGGTCGGCAAAATTATGCTGCAGCTGCTGGTGCCCTTTGTGCTGGGTCACCTGTCGCGCCGCTGGATTGCCGGCTGGGTGGAAAGGCATCGCAGCCTGATCGGCAAAACCGATCAGACTTCAATTCTGCTGGTGGTCTACTCCGCCTTTAGCGAAGCAGTAGTTAACGGCATCTGGCATCGCGTCGGCATTGATACCCTGCTGTGGATCCTGGCGGGCTGTCTGCTGCTGCTGGCGCTGGTGTTGACAATTAATCTCTGCGCCTCGCGCCTGTTCGGCTTTAACCGCGCTGATGAAATCGTGGTGCTGTTTTGCGGTTCGAAAAAGAGCCTGGCGAACGGCGTGCCGATGGCAAACATTCTCTTCCCGGCCAGCGCGGTGGGGATTATTGTGCTGCCGCTTATGATTTTCCATCAGGTGCAGCTGATGATCTGCTCTTATATCGCGCAGCGCTACAAAGCCAGCCATGAGAAGAAGCAGAAGCAAGAGATGAGGCCGACCGTCGTGGAGTCGCAGAAGTAATAAAAAAGCCCGCCGAAGCGGGCTTTTTTACGCGTTGCGTTTAAGCGGTTTGACCAGACCTTCCAGGCCTTCAATTTTGATAGCGAGCGTCATCTGCATCAGCTCGCCTAAATGGCCGGAGGGAAACTCCGCTTTGCGCGCGAACCACAGCAGGTAAGGCTCCGGCAGATCGATAAGCAGGCAGCCTTTATACTTGCCGAACGGCATCGCCGTATTGGCGATCTCTACCAGGAACGCCTTGTCCATATCAGGCATCCAGCAGCCGAATCATTTCGGCTTCGTCGATAACCTCAATGCCTAGCTCCTGCGCTTTAACCAGCTTGGAGCCAGCCGCTTCGCCCGCGATGACCAGATCGGTTTTCTTCGATACGCTGCCGCTCACCTTCGCGCCAAGCGCGGTCAGACGATCTTTAGCCTCATCGCGCGTTAGCTGCGTCAGCGAACCGGTCAGCACCACGGTTTTACCGGCGAACGGGCTGTCGATCTCTTCCGCCTTCACCACCTCAATATTGGGCCAGTGTACCCCCGCCTCTTCCACCAGCTGGCGAATGACTTCGCGGTTGCTCTCTTCTTCCATAAAGTTGCGCACGTGGGTGGCGACAACGGTGCCGACATCCTGAACCGCAATCAGCGCCTCCAGGTCGGCATCCATCACTTTTTGCAGCTCGCCGAAGTGATTCGCCAGATTGGCGGCGGTCGCTTCGCCCACTTCACGAATGCCGAGCGCGTAGAGGAAACGCGCCAGCGTAGTCGATTTCGCTTTCTCCAGCGCGTTTACCACGTTTTGCGCGGATTTCGGCCCCATGCGATCCAGGCCAAGCAGCTTCTCCGGCGTCAGGCGGAACAGATCCGCAGGCGTTTTGACATATTCGGTCTCCACCAGCTGATCGATAATTTTATCGCCCAGGCCATCGACGTCCATCGCGCGACGCGAGACAAAGTGCTTCAGCGCCTCTTTGCGCTGCGCGCCGCAGATTAGCCCGCCGGTACAGCGCGTCACGGCCTCACCCTCGACGCGCTCAACGTCAGAGCCGCATACCGGGCAGTGCGTGGGGAAAACCACTTCGCGCGCATCGGCCGGACGCTCGGAGAGCACCACGTTTACAACCTGTGGAATGACGTCGCCCGCGCGGCGGATCACCACCTTATCGCCAATGCGCAGGCCAAGACGCTCGATTTCATCCGCGTTGTGCAGGGTCGCATTGCTCACCATCGCGCCCGCCACCAGAACCGGCTCCAGACGCGCTACCGGCGTCACGGCGCCGGTACGCCCTACCTGAAATTCTACGTCGCGCACGAACGTCATCTGTTCCTGCGCGGGAAACTTGAACGCCACAGCCCAGCGCGGCGCGCGCGCCACAAAACCGAGGCGCTCCTGCAGCGCCTGCGAATCGACTTTAATCACCACGCCGTCAATATCGAATCCCAGACCGGGACGCGTCTCTTCTACATTCCGATAAAACGCCAGCGCCTCTTCCGCGCCCTGTACCAGCCTGATCCGGTCGCTGACCGGCAATCCCCAGGCTTTAAACTGCTGCAGTCGCGCATAGTGGCTGCCCGGGAGTTCCCCCCCTTCCAGCAGGCCGAAGCCGTAGCAGAAAAAGGTCAGCGGGCGCTTCGCGGTGATGCGCGGGTCGAGCTGACGCAGCGATCCGGCGGCGGCGTTACGCGGGTTGGCAAAGACCTTGCCGTCGGTGCGACGCGCTTCGGCATTGAGCTTTTCAAAGCCGCGCTGCGTCATAAAGACTTCGCCGCGCACTTCCAGCCGCGCGGGGAAATCATCGCCCTTCAGGCGCAGCGGGATCGCGCCGATGGTGCGGACGTTAGCGGTGATGTTCTCTCCTGTAGTGCCGTCGCCGCGGGTCGCGGCGCGCGTCAGCAGGCCATTTTCATAGAGCAGGCTTACCGCCAGGCCATCCAGCTTCAGTTCGCAGCAGTAGGCGATATCATCGCTGCTTTTCAGGCGATCCTGTACGCGCTTGTTGAAGGCGAGGAAACCAGCTTCGTCAAAGGTATTGTCCAGCGACAGCATTGGCACCTCATGGCGCACCTGTTCAAATACCGTCAGCGGCGCCGCACCGACGCGCTGGGTCGGTGAGTCGGGCGTTATAAGATCGGGATGCTGCTCTTCCAGCGCGCGCAGTTCGCGCATCAGGCGGTCATATTCGGCGTCCGGTATCTCGGGCGCATCCATAACATGATAAAGATATTCATGATGGCGCAGCGTGGTGCGCAGTTCGGTGATCTGGTCCTGAACGGATTTCATATTGCCCCATCAGATAAAAAACCCCCGACAGGCGGGGGTTTGGTTAATCAGGATTAATGGCCTGGATTATTCTCTGGATTCAATGACCTCGCGGATGCGGGTCTTGTAGGTTTCCAGCTTCTGCGGCGTCATCATACGACGCTCATCGTCCAGCACCACGCCGCCGACATCATCGGCGATACGCTGCGCGGACTGCAGCATTAGCTTAAAGTTTTGGTTCGCATCGCCGTAAGAAGGCACCATCATAAAGATAGAGATGCCCGGCGTGGAAAAGTCAGACATCTCGTCCGGATTAAACGAGCCAGGCTTGACCATATTGGCCAGGCTGAACAGCACCGGGCCGCTGCCCGCTGGGCTGAGATGCCGATGGAAAATATTCATTTCGCCAAACTGGAAGCCCGCCTGCAGAATGCCCTGCAGCAGCGCTTCGCCGTTCAGCGTGCCGCCGGTATGCGCGGCGACGTGCAGCACCAGCACCGTTTCCTTCGGCTTGCCCGGCGCTTTCGGCGCCTCCTGGCGAACCGGCTCCTCGTGCTGAGGCTCCTGATATTCCGGCTGGTGATGAACAGCGTGCTGCGGCTGCGGCTCATATTCCGGCTCGGCCTGGAACTCCGGCTCAGGCTGGACAGCTTCCAGCGGATCTAAATCAAGCAGCGGATCGGCCTGAATAGGCTGCGCTGGCGCAAAGCGCGGCGCAGGTTGCTGCGGCGCTGGCGTCTGAACAGGCTGAGGTTGCGGTTGCGGACGCGGCTGCTGAGTACGCGGCTGTTGCGGCGTCAGCAACGGATCGTTTTCCGGCTGCGGCTGAGGACGCGCGGCTGGCTGACGCGGCTTCTCCGGCGTCGCGCTGAAAGGAGGCGTATCATCCTGCGGCTCGTCGCGGAAATTATCGATGCGCGGCTCCTGATGCGGCCGTTCATGGCGCACGCGAACGTCGCCGACGCCCTCTTCATCGTCAGTCAGGCTATCTTCATCATCGTCGCGCTGGTCGCGCTGTTTGAGCCGTTTGTGCGGGCGATCGCGGAACACTGACGAGCGCTCTTTACGGCTGGTCCACAGCCCGTGAAGAAGGAGCGCTATAATGGCGATCGCGCCAACAACGATTAATATCAGACGCAAATCCTGCATCATTGTATTCTCTGTTGTTCCAATACCTTGCCACCGCGGCAAACTTTATCCTCTAACTGTATTTGCCCAGCTAAACAAGTGCAAGCTCGTGCAGTATTTTCTGACAAATAAGATAGTCACCCCACGTTTTTTTGCTGTTTTTTCACACAATCGCCTCATGGTCAGGAGAAAAAGCCAGGTTATCATGGTCTCGCCTGATTATTTTCTGGAGAGTTGCCTGTATGGCCAACAAGAACACTGTCTCAAGTTTCAACGGCGTGCACTATTTTAGCGAAGGCTGGAGACTGGTTCGTCTGCCAGGCATCCGACGTTTCGTCATTATCCCGCTGCTGGTCAATATCCTGCTGCTGGGCGGCGCATTCGTCTGGCTGTTTTACCGGCTGGGCAGCTGGATCCCGCAGCTTATGGCGCATATCCCCGAATGGCTGCAGTGGCTGAGTTATCTGCTCTGGCCGCTGTCAGTTATCTCTATCGTGCTGGTATTCAGCTACTTCTTTTCTACTATTGCCAACTGGATCGCCGCGCCGTTTTGCGGACTGCTCGCGGAGCAGCTGGAAGGTCGCCTGACAGGCAAAGCGATGCCGGACAGCGGCTGGCTGGCGATGCTGAAAGATGTGCCGCGCATTATGAAGCGCGAACTGCAAAAGCTCGGCTACTATCTGCCGCGCGCGCTCGGCCTGCTGCTGCTCTACTTTATTCCAGGCTTTGGTCAGACGGTGGCGCCGGTGCTGTGGTTCCTGTTCAGCGCATGGATGCTCTCTGTGCAATATTGCGACTATCCGTTTGATAACCATAAGGTGAGTTTCCAGCAGATGCGCAGCGCCCTGCGCAGACATAAAACGGCCAATATGCAGTTCGGCGCGCTGGTCAGCCTGTTTACCATGATCCCGATTCTTAACCTGGCGATAATGCCGGTCGCGGTGTGCGGCGCAACGGCGATGTGGGTCGATCGCTATCGCGGGCAGCTGGCTCGCAGTGAGCTACGCTAGTACTCATCAGAACGCCTTATGCATTTTTTGCAGAGGCTTATTGCGCGGGGACATATAGATATGCGTTTTCTTTCCTTCCGCGCGCAGACAGAAAGGGTATGCTCAGAGGGCTCCCAATAATTCATACAGTTAAGGACAGGCTATGAGTAAGATCTATGAAGATAACTCGTTGACAATTGGTCATACGCCACTGGTTCGACTGAACCGCATCGGTAACGGCCGCATTCTGGCGAAGGTAGAATCCCGTAACCCGAGCTTCAGCGTAAAATGCCGTATCGGTGCCAATATGATTTGGGACGCAGAGAAACGCGGTATTTTGAAACCAGGCGTCGAACTGGTCGAGCCGACCAGCGGCAATACCGGCATCGCGCTGGCCTATGTCGCTGCGGCGCGCGGCTATAAGCTGACGCTGACCATGCCAGAGACCATGTCCGTTGAGCGCCGTAAGCTGCTGAAAGCGCTGGGCGCTAATCTGGTGCTGACCGAAGGGCCAAAAGGGATGAAAGGCGCAATCGCCAAAGCGGAAGAGATTGTCGCCAGCGACCCGGACAAATATGTGCTGCTGCAGCAGTTCAGCAACCCGGCCAACCCGGAAATCCACGAGAAGACCACCGGCCCTGAAATCTGGGAAGATACCGACGGCGCTGTGGACGTGTTTATTGCTGGCGTCGGTACCGGCGGCACGCTGACCGGCGTATCCCGCTATATCAAGAATACCAAAGGCAAAAAAGATCTGATTACCGTGGCGGTTGAGCCTACCGACTCGCCGGTTATTGCTCAGGCCATCGCAGGTGAAGAGATCAAACCCGGGCCGCATAAGATTCAGGGCATCGGTGCCGGCTTTATTCCTGGCAACCTGGATTTGAATTTGGTTGACCGCGTGGTAGCTATCACTAACGAAGAGGCGATCAGCACTGCGCGCCAGCTGATGGAAGAAGAAGGCATTCTTGCCGGTATTTCATCCGGCGCAGCCGTTGCGGCAGCGCTGAAGCTGCAGGAAGATGAGGCGTTCGCCAACAAAAACATCGTCGTCATTCTGCCCTCCTCCGGCGAGCGCTATCTGAGTACCGCACTGTTTGCCGATCTTTTCACTGAAAAAGAGCTGCAGCAGTAACGCCAGATTCTGAAAATGCTGAAAAAAGCACCCGAACGGGTGCTTTTTTGTGGCGGAGATCTCACTTTCGCCACCGCCCACATTGATTTCAGTGACGCTGCTCTGGTATTTAAGCTGCCAATTATTTCGGTGCCTGAAATTAATCCGCCTTTGAAGTGGATCAAGCTGAATCGATTTAAGGATTTGGCGATATGGCGAATCACGGCATAATTAGCAGCTGAAGCGCTCGACAGGGAATTTGACCCTTCAACTGGAATGACGTACTCATTCAAGCGCATTTATTGGTCAGCGTAACGCTATACCCGCGCACCTACACAGGCTAAAGTTACGGCTCCAGGCTAGACTTTAAGTCCATAACACCAAACCTGATAACGTTGGGGAAACAGAATGTTCCAGCAAGAAGTTACTATCACCGCGCCTAATGGTCTTCACACTCGCCCTGCCGCGCAGTTTGTTAAAGAAGCGAAAGCGTTCCAGTCAGAAATCACCGTCACCTCTAACGGCAAATCCGCCAGCGCCAAGAGCCTGTTCAAACTGCAGACGCTGGGTCTGACTCAGGGTACGGTTGTTACACTCTCTGCCGAAGGCGAAGATGAGCAGCAGGCCGTAGAGCATCTGGTTAAACTGATGGCTGAACTGGAGTAATCCACTCAGCTTTTGCTGTATACCGACTCCTTTGCCCCATTGAGTGCAAACATCTTGATCGCGGACAACTTGTCCGCGTTATCACATCCGTAGAGTACAGCTCCCGCGACAATGGCAACGCATTGGGTCAAAGAGCCATCGTGATTAAAAGGTAGGGTTATGATTTCAGGCATTTTAGCATCACCAGGTATCGCTTTCGGCAAAGCTCTGCTGTTGATTGAGGATGAGATCGTCATCAACCGCAAGAAGATTTCTGAAGACCAGGTCGACCAGGAAGTAAAACGCTTCCTCGACGGCCGCGCTCAGGCTGCACAGCAGCTGGAAGCGATCAGAGTGAAAGCGGGTGAAACGTTTGGTGAAGAGAAAGCAGCCATCTTCGAAGGCCACATCATGTTGCTGGAAGACGAAGAGCTGGAGCAGGAAATCATCGACCTGATCAAAAAAGATCACGCGTCGGCCGACGCTGCCGCCTACTCCGTTATCGACGGTCAGGCAAAAGCGCTCGAAGAGCTCGATGACGAATACCTCAAAGAACGCGCCGCTGACGTTCGCGATATCGGCAAACGTCTGCTGCAAAACATTCTCGGTCTGCATATCGTTGACCTGAGCGCAATCCAGGACGAGTCGATTCTGGTAGCAAAAGATTTAACGCCGTCGGAAACCGCACAGCTGAACCTGAAAAAGGTGCTGGGCTTTATTACCGATCTCGGCGGCCGTACGTCGCACACGTCGATTATGGCGCGCTCGCTGGAGCTGCCGGCGATTGTCGGTACCGGCAACGTGACCGCGACGGTGAAAAACGGCGACTTCCTGATTCTGGACGGCGTTAACAATAAAGTTTACGTCAATCCGTCAGAGAGCGAGCTGGAAGAGCTGAAGGCCGTTCAGACCCAGTACCTGAGCGAAAAACATGAGCTGGCTAAGCTGAAAGATCTCCCGGCGATTACGCTGGACGGACACCAGGTTGAAGTGTGTGCCAACATCGGCACCGTACGTGACGTCGCTGGCGCAGAGCGCAACGGCGCGGAAGGCGTCGGCCTCTACCGCACCGAGTTCCTGTTTATGGACCGTGACTCACTGCCAACCGAAGAAGAGCAGTTCCAGGCGTATAAAGCAGTTGCTGAAGCCGTTGGTTCGCAGGCGGTTATCGTGCGCACCATGGATATCGGCGGCGACAAAGATCTGCCTTACATGAACCTGCCGAAAGAAGAGAACCCGTTCCTCGGCTGGCGCGCGATTCGTATCGCCATGGATCGTAAAGAGATCCTGCATGCCCAGCTGCGCGCGATTTTACGCGCCTCCTCTTTCGGTAAGCTGCGCATTATGTTCCCGATGATTATCTCTGTTGAAGAAGTACGCATCCTGAAGGGCGAGCTGGAGCTTTTGAAAGCGCAGCTGCGCGAAGAAGGCAAAGCGTTCGACGAGACTATCGAAGTTGGCATTATGGTGGAAACCCCTGCTTCAGCAGTTATTGCGCGCCATCTGGCTAAAGAAGTGGATTTTTTCAGTATTGGGACAAACGACCTGACGCAGTATACTCTGGCAGTCGATCGTGGTAATGATTTGATTTCGCACCTCTATAACCCGATGTCGCCGTCGGTGCTGGGCTTGATCAAGCAAGTGATCGATGCCTCTCATGCCGAAGGTAAGTGGACCGGCATGTGTGGTGAGCTGGCTGGTGATGAACGTGCTACACTACTGTTACTGGGTATGGGGCTGGACGAATTCAGCATGAGTGCCATTTCGATCCCAGGCATTAAGAAAATTATTCGTAATACGAATTTCGAAGATGCGAAAGCTCTGGCGGAGCAGGCTCTGGCTCAACCTACAGCGGAAGACCTGATGAACCTGGTCAACAAGTTCATTAAAGAGAAAACACTCTGCTGATCCACGAGACGCTGGCCCAACAATACTGTTTAGGAGAAGAATATGGGTTTTCTTGACAAGCTTTTTGGCAATAAATCAGAAAGCACATCTGGGACGATTGATATTGTTGCGCCTCTGTCAGGCGAGATCGTAAACATTGAAGACGTACCGGATGTGGTGTTTGCCGAGAAGATCGTTGGCGACGGCATCGCCATCAAACCAACCGGCAACAAAATGGTTGCGCCGGTCGATGGCACCATCGGCAAGATTTTCGAAACCAACCATGCGTTTTCAATCGAGTCTGACAACGGCATTGAGTTGTTTGTGCACTTCGGCATCGATACGGTCGAGCTGAAAGGCGAAGGCTTCAAGCGCATCGCCGAAGAGGGCCAGAAGGTCAAGAAAGGCGATGTGGTGATCGAGTTTGATCTGCCGTTGCTGGAAGAGAAAGCCAAATCGACACTCACGCCTGTTGTGATCTCCAACATGGATGAGATCAAAGAGCTGGTTAAGCTCTCTGGTCAGGTTACCGTTGGCGAAACGCCGGTGATCCGCATCAAGAAGTAACAGATTCAGCTAAAAGAAACGGCACCCTCAGGGTGCCGTTTTTATTTGTCTGTTCCGGACGCTGACAGCGCGCAGCCCTCTTACGCGCTCTTGCTCTGAGACTGCCAGCGCGGCAGGCGGATAGTCAGCTCCAGCCCGCCTTCAGGACGATTCACCGCCTGCACCTCGCCGTGATGCGCCAGTACCACCTTACGCACGATAGCCAGTCCCAGACCATAGCCTTTACCCAGCAGCGGTGAGTTAACCCGCACAAAGGGATCGAAGATGCTGGAGAGCTTTTCATCATCCACGCCCGGTCCCTGATCGCGTACTCGGATCGCCAGCCACTGCTGCTCCGCCTGAAGCCTGACCTGAATATGCTGACCAGGCAGCGAGAAACGCAGCGCGTTGCGCAGCACATTCTCGATGCCGCGGCGGATCAGCTCGGCGTTGCCGCGCACCGTGTAATCGGCGCTTTCATCAACCTGAAAATTAACGTTTACGCCGGGAATCTGCGCCTCGTAGCGCACGTCAGTGACAACCGCGTGCACCAGGCCGGTCAGATCAAAATATTGCTCGTCAGGCATACTCTCATGCCCGGCGCGCGACAGCGTCAGCAGCTCGCCAATCATCTTATCCAGCCGCCGCGCCTCTTCGTCGATGCGATCGAGAGAGGCGTTAACGCTCTCCGGCGTCTGGCGCGCTAAGCCGGTCGCAAGCTGCAGACGCGCCAGCGGCGAACGCAGCTCATGCGAAATATCATGCAGCAACTCCTCGCGCGCGCGAACCAGCGTATCAAGCCGCTCTACCATGGCGTCAAACGCCTCCGCCACGTTAGACAGCTCATCATGACGCTTGCGCATCATAGGATAGAGCCGCACGCTGAGATCGCCGTTCGATACGCGTGTAAAGCCCTCGCGCAGCTGGCGCATCGGCCGCGTCAGGTTCCACGCCAGCAGCAGACTAAAGAGCAACCCGACTGACCCGGCAAACACGAACATCGGCTCAGGGATATTAAGAATGTGTCGCGGCCCGGTCATTCCCATCGAGCTGTCTTCCCGCAGGCCTTTGACGTCATAGCGCAGCTCATACTGCTTGCCGTCTGCGCCTTTCACCCAGCGCACAATAACGTCAGGGAATTTGCCCTGAAAGGGCGGGTTAAAGGTTTCCGGCAGCGGCTCGCTATGGGCAGGCCGCGCATGTTGGATAACGGAAAAGAACTGACGATCGTTCGGCTCCCAGTCCGCCATCATATTGTCCAGCGAGCTAAGACCGCCGCGCTCCAGCACCGATACCGCTGATGCCATCTGCAGATTAACGATGCGGCGCGTAGCGATAATCTCCGGCGGCTCATGGTGATTCCCGGCAAAGGTAAAACCGAGCCAGAGCAGCTGACTGATAATAACGAACACGATCCAGAAGCCGATTAAGATCTTCCAGAACATGCGTCCGCGATAGTTTTGCTTCATCGAATGCGATAACCGATGCTGCGCACCGTTTCGATATTGACGCTGTCAGCGGTAAGCGCCGACAGTTTCTGACGGATATTGCTGATATGAACATCTACGCTGCGGTCGTAGGCCTCACGCGGACGGCCCAGCCCTTTTTCCGACAGCTCATCTTTTGACACCACGCGATCCGGCGAACGCATCAGCAGCTCAAGCAGATTAAATTCTGAGGCGGTGAGATCGAAGGGCTTGCCCTGCCACTCGGTAATGCGCGTAGCGGGATTAAGCGTCAGTTCACCCCAGCGCAGCAGCTCTTTTTTGTCCGGCAGGGGCGCCTGCTCTTCAAAGCGTCGCAGTACCGCGCGCAGACGCGCTACCAGCTCGCGCGGGTAGCAGGGCTTCGGCATATAGTCGTCCGCGCCCATCTCCAGCCCGATCACGCGGTCGATATTGTCGCCTTTGGCGGTCAGCATGATTACCGGCAGGCGGCTGTTTTGCCTCACCTGCCGCAGCACGTCGATACCGCTCATATCCGGCAGCATAATATCAAGGATCATTGCGGTGTAATGGCCGGAAAGCGCGCCTTCAATGCCTGCGCTGCCCGTTAATACCAGCTGGGTTTCAAAGCCTTCTGCAATAAGGTACTGGCTGAGCATGGTGCCCAGCTCCACATCGTCATCAACTAACAAAATTTTCATGGTGGTCTCTCGCCTGTATTGACGCTATTTTGTCCTGAGCGAGCGCCGGACGCAGCCGGTTTTACGCGTTCCTTACAGATTCGACGTCAGACGATGCTCAGGATGACTATAGACAAAAACGGCCCGGCCCCACCACTCTGGCGCTGCCGGGCCGCTCAAGAGAGGATTTACCGATAGATGCCGGTTGAGAGATAGCGGTCGCCGCGATCGCAGACGATAGCGACAATCACGCTGCCTGGCTGCGCCTGGGCGATGCGTAAGGCACCCGCCACCGCGCCGCCGGAACTGACGCCGCAGAAGATCCCCTCACGTCGCGCCAGCGCCCGCATCGTCTCTTCCGCCTCGGACTGTCCCATATCCATCACTACATCGACCAGCTCGGGCCGGTAGATGCCGGGCAGATAGGCCTGCGGCCAGCGGCGGATGCCGGGAATAGCGCTCCCCTCTTCCGGCTGCAGGCCGATAATGGTTACGCTGTCGCTCTTCTCTTTCAGGTAGCGGCCAACGCCGGTAATCGTGCCGGTGGTGCCCATGCTGGAGACGAAATGGGTCAGACGTCCGCCGCTCTGCTGCCAGATTTCCGGGCCGGTAGTCTGGTAATGGCCGAGCGGATTATCAGGGTTATTGAACTGGTCAAGCACGCGACCTTCGCCGCGCGCCATCATCGCCAGCGCCATGTCGCGGGCGCCCTCCATGCCCAGTTCGCGACTTACCAGCACCAGCTCCGCGCCGTAAGCGCGCATCGCATCCTGCCGCTCCCGGCTCATATTTTCAGGCATCAGCAAGCGCAGCGCGTAACCTTTCATCGCGGCGATCATCGCCAGCGCAATGCCGGTATTGCCGCTGGTGGCTTCAATCAGGCGATCGCCCGGCGTGATTTCGCCGCGCAGTTCCGCCTGGTTAATCATTGACCAGGCGGCGCGATCCTTGACGGAGCCGGCAGGATTATTGCCCTCCAGCTTGAGCCAGATTTCGCTGCCGTTGGCAGGCGTCAGGCGCTGGATTTTGATCAGCGGCGTATTGCCGATGGTGTTTTGCAGAGTGGTCAAGATGCGTTTCCCGGCGAACATAAGCGAGCAAAAAAAGGGGCGGGACAAGTCCCACCCGCTGTCGCGTGAGAAAATATCAGGCGCTTTCGGCAAAGGCAACAGCACGCAGCGGCGTCGCGCCCTGATAGAGACGCGCCTGCTGCAGGCCGACGAACAGGCGTTCGCCGCGTACCGGCGCGCTTCTGTCGCCGTCAAACACCAGCGAAAAAGGTTCGCTCTGCCATCCGGTCGGCTGGACCACCAGCTGCCAGAAATGACCACGCGGGCTAACTTCCAGAACCTGTACCGGCAGCGGCGTCTCCAGGCTGCTCTGCCGCGAAACGTCAATCTCCCACGGGCGCAGGAAAAGCTCGACCGCGCCCTGATGCGCCGGCGTATAGCCCAGAGGCCAGTGATGCGCACCGACGTGGAACTGCGAGCCGTGGATCTCCCCGTCAAAGCGGTTCACCTCGCCGAGAAACTCCAGCACAAAGCGGGTGGCGGGATCGCGCCACACTTCGTCCGGCGTTCCCACCTGCTCGATATTGCCCTGGCTCATTACCACCACGCGATCGGCTACTTCCATCGCCTCTTCCTGATCGTGGGTAACGAAGACGCTGGTAAACTTCAGCTCCTCATGCAGCTGACGCAGCCAGCGACGCAGCTCTTTACGTACCTGCGCGTCCAGCGCGCCGAAAGGTTCGTCGAGCAGCAGGATCTGCGGCTCGACCGCCAGCGCGCGCGCCAGCGCCACACGCTGTTTCTGGCCGCCCGACAGCTGCGCCGGAAAGCGGTTTGCCAGATGCGCCAGCTGCACCATCTCCAGCAGGCGCGTCACGCGCTGTTTGATTTCAGCCGAGGAAGGCCGTTCGCGGCGCGGCAGTACCGTCAGGCCAAAAGCGATATTGTCGAATACCGTCATATGGCGGAACAGCGCATAGTGCTGGAACACGAAGCCAACCTGACGGTCGCGGGCATGCAGGGCGCTGACGTCTTTATTGTGAAAGCGGATTTGCCCGCTGTTCTGATGCTCCAGTCCAGCGATAATACGCAGCAGCGTGGTTTTCCCCGAGCCGGACGGCCCCAGCAGCGCTACCATCTGGCCAGAAGGAATATCCAGAGAGATATCGTTCAACACCGAAGTGCGGCCGAAAGATTTATTGATCTGTTTAATCTCAATGCTCATGATTTTCCTCCTGTTGCAGGCGATGCTGCTGCTGCTCTAAGCGCCACTGCAGCATGCTTTTCAGAAACAGCGTGACGATGGCCATCAGCGTCAGCAGCGCAGCGGCGGTAAAGGCGCCTACCACGTTGTAATCCTGATGCAGTAATTCAATCTGAAGCGGCAACGTGTAGGTCTCGCCGCGAATCGATCCCGATACCACCGAGACCGCACCAAACTCACCGAGGGTACGCGCGTTGGTCAAGACCACGCCGTACAGCATCGCCCAGCGGATATTCGGCAGCGTAACGCGGCGGAACATCTGCCAGCCGGAGGCGCCAAGCAGCACTGCCGCCTCATCTTCGTGGCTGCCCTGGCTCAGCATGACCGGCACCAGCTCGCGCACCACAAAAGGACAGGTAACGAATACGGTCGCCAGCACCATACCGGGCCAGGCGAACATCACCTGAATGTTATGCGCATCCAGCCAGCTTCCTGCTGGCCCGTTAACGCCCCAGAACAGCAGATACATCAGACCAGCCACTACCGGCGAGACGGCAAATGGAATATCGAACAGCGTCAGCAGCAGCTGGCGACCAGGGAAGTTAAAGCGCGTCACCAGCCAGGCGAGCAGCGTACCGAACACCAGATTGACCGGCACAGTAATCAGCGCGACCAGCACCGTCAGCCAGATGGCGTGCAGCATGTCGCTGTCGCCGAGATTCTGAAAAGCGACGCCCAGCCCCATCTTCAACGCTTCATAGAAGATAGAGATCATCGGCACCACCAGCAGCAGTAGCGATACCAGCACGCCGATGCCGATCAGCAGCCATTTGCTCCAGTTGACCGGCTGGCGGTCAGCGGCGTTGATGTGGGAGATATGCGCCATTAGTGGCCTCCCAGACGGCGGCCGAAGCGGCTCTGTAGAGTGTTAATCGCAAACAGCAGCACCAGCGACGCCGCGAGGATCACCGACGCGATGGCGCTGGCAGCCGGGTAGTCGAACTCCTGCAGGCGCACGAAAATCATCAGCGAGGTGACCTCGGTTTTCCAGGCGATATTGCCGGCAATAAAAATCACCGCGCCGAATTCGCCGATGCTGCGGGTAAAGGAGAGCGCGGTGCCCGCCAGCAGCGCGGGCGCCACTTCCGGCAGCACCACGCGACGGAAGCTCTGCCAGGGTGTTGCGCCCAGCGTCTGTGCCGCCTCTTCATATTCTGGCCCCAGCTCTTCCAGCACCGGCTGTACGGTACGCACCACAAAGGGGATGCTGGTGAAAGCCATCGCGACGGCGATGCCGAGCCAGGTATAGGAAACTTTGATGCCGAAGGCGTTGTAGATCCACTCGCCGTACCAGCCGTTTACCGAGAAAAGACCGGCCAGCGTCAGGCCAGCGACCGCCGTCGGCAAGGCGAACGGCAGATCCACCAGGCCATCCAGCAGCGTGCGGCCAGGAAAGCGATAGCGCGTAAGGATCCACGCCATAATCATGCCGAACACCGCATTAAACAGCGAGGCAACGGCTGCCGAGAGCAGCGTTACCTTATAGGCCGCCACCAGCTGCGGGTTGCTGATCACTTCCCAGTACTGCGCCAGCGTCATCTTCGACAGCTGCATCAGCAGCGCGCTGATTGGCAGCAGCAGAATTAAACAGGTAAACAGCAGGCTGGTACCGAGGCTCAGACCAAATCCCGGCAGCACGCGTTTCTGAGTTAACGCAAACATTATCCACGCCCCGCTGATAACAGTTGATCCAGCTCGCCGCCGCTGGCGAAGTGGCTCTTCATTGCCTTATCCCAGCCGCCAAACTGATCTTCCACGCGGAACAGCTGCGTCTGCGGGAAACGATCTTTGTGCTCGCTCATCAGCTGCGGATTGTTTACGCGGTAGTAGAAGTCAGTAACGATTTGCTGCGCCTGTGGCGTATAGAGATAGTTAAGATAGGCTTTCGCCGCGTCAGCGGTATTATTGTGCGCGACGTTTTTATCGACCCATGCCACCGGGAATTCGGCGAGAATATCCGTTTTCGGCACCACCACTTCATACTCATCTTTGCCGTACTGGTTACGAATATTGTTGACCTCGGATTCGAAGCTGATCAGCACGTCGCCCAGACCGCGCTCGGCGAAGGTGGTGGTCGCGCCGCGTCCGCCGGTATCAAACACTTCGACGTTCTTCAAAAATTTCGCCATAAAGGCGCGGGTTTTCGCCTCGTCTCCGCCGTTGGCTTTGCTGGTCGCGCCCCAGGCCGCCAGCCAGGTATAACGGCCGTTGCCGGAGGTTTTTGGATTAGGAAAGACCAGCTTCACGTCGTCGCGGCCGAGATCGGCCCAGTCGTGAATCTGCTTCGGATTGCCCTTGCGCACCAGGAACGCCATGGTGGAGTAAAACGGCGAGCTGTTGTTCGGCAGGCGGCTTTGCCAGTCCGCGGCAATCAGGTTGCCTTTATCGTGCAGCACCTGCACGTCAGTCACCTGGTTATAGGTGACGACATCGGCACGCAGCCCCTGCAGGATCGCCAGCGCCTGTTTTGAGGAGCCGGCGTGCGACATTTTAATGGTGAGTTTGTCACCGGGATGGCTGGCATCCCACTGTTTTTCGAACGGCGCATTCAGGGCGGCAAACAGCTCGCGCGCAACGTCATACGAGCTGTTGAGCAGTTCGGTGGCGCTGGCCGCGCCTGCCAGACTGAGCGACAAGGCGATACCGCCAACGATATTTTTCATCGTTCTTTTGGTCATTGGGCACCCTGAGAAAACAAGAGATCCGGCTTATGCCAGCCGTTTGCCCAGTGTATTTATAACCCTGTGAAAAGCAGTAGCGGTTTTATATATCGTTTGATGATTTCAAAGTCGAAAATGGCATAAGACAGCGCAAAATTTTATGCGCCAGGCAGCAAAGGCGCGGGCCGCGTCAGACGGCCCGGAGAGGTTACAGCGGCTGTTACGCCGCTACGCCGTTTCGCCCATCCTCTGCGAATAAAGAAGTGGGCACCGCCGCTTTTTTAACGCTGCCAGATAATTTTGCTCAGCTTCCAGCTTTTCAGCACGTCGTCCGACGGCATCAGACCGTCCGGGCCATGCCAGTCACCGCTGTAGACATAGGAAAGATGCTGGCTACCTGGCGCGCGGCACTCCACGTCGTGGTTGCCCGCGCCGCCCGCCAGCTTGCAGTTGTTAAAGGCCTTGCTGAATTTGTCGCTAAAGGCGTCGCCAATTTTAGCCCCATCCTGCGCGGCAATATCACTGTCCGTCACCTCAATACGCTCTACGCTGCTGCGCCCGCTGATCTGCAGTTTCACTTTATCGCCGTCCAGCGCCTGCCAGAAGGCGATGACATCGCCGTTCTCGCTACGCATGCCCTGACGCAGCTTATAGTTGCCTTTCAGGCCGTCGCCGATCGCGCTTTCGCTCATTGCGGTCGCGCTGCCGACGCCGCCGACGCCCTGCTCGGTAGCGGTCAGCGATGAGCCAAACCAGTTCCACGGCAGCGCCGACGACCAGTGATAGCTCAGCGGGTTATACCAGCTTACGTCTGACTCAGAGGCGGAGCCGGTACTGGCACAGCTGCTAAGCAGCGTAGCGGCCACCAGCAGCGAATAGGGTAACGCTTTCATTAAAACTCCTGTTAACACGGTGCCAAACGGCAGAACTCATTGGAGTCGCCAGCAGCAAAAAAGTTTATTCCGCCAGCTGATGTTCCGGCAGAAAGCAGTCGCGCAGCCTGACGTTGAGCAGCAGCCACAGCAGCGCCAGGCCATCGAACAGCGTGAGCAGCAGCGGCAAGGGCGAGGTAAGCAGATCGCCGGATGCGAAGGTCGCGCCCTGCCACGCCAGATTGACCGCCAGCGACAGCACCAGCACCCAGCGCCACATCTGCCACAGCCGCGGCCAGCGTGCGCGGTAGCCGGTCAGCAGCAGGCCAATGAGCGCAGGCGCGCCGAGCGCCAGTCCGAGCCAGAACGCCTGCCGGTCGGGATAGAAGAGTCCCAGCAGATCGCTGCCCTGCTGGCGCGACGCCCCCGCCATCACCAGCAGGATCCAGGTGCGCGCCAGCAGCAGCAGCGTCAGCCAAAAAAGAAACGGCAGCCGCAGCTGCCCTTTCGCATCATATTCGTCCGGCAAATATTTCACTGCATCAATACTCGCGGTCTTCAATCAGCCGCTTGCCGAGCAGCACTGAATCCACCGGTTCGTACTCCAGCTTCTCATAGAAGGCGACGACTTGATCGTTCTCTTCACGCACCATCAGATTGATTTTGGGGCAGCCGCGGGCGATAAGCTTTTTCTCCAGCCGGTTCATCAGGGCATTGGCGAAGCCGCGGCCCTGATAGTCGGGATGCACCGCCAGATAGTAGGCGGAGCCGCGATGACCGTCATAGCCACCCATCAGCGTGCCGACCACTTCGCCGCCCACTTCCGCAACCAGAAAGAGGTCAGCATCGTGGTTCATCTTGCGTTCGATATCCAGTTCCGGGTCATTCCACGGACGTAACAAATCGCAACGCTCCCAGAGCGTAATCACCTCTTCAAAATCTTCCTGGCGGAAAGCGCGGATTTCCATCTTCTTTACCTTGCAAATAAGCACAATTCGCTGATTATCACGCATTCAGAGCCGCGTGCAACCCCGGCTAGCGCAGCCTGGAGCAAAAAGCGCCAGTTTTCCCGTTAGCAACCTGACATACAAAGTAAAGAGCTGAAAGGGTTAGGTCCTCGCAGCGGACAAAATGTTACGATATAACACTCTGCACAATTTCCGCTAATGGACCGGCCTATGCCCACACTTTCTCTGCTCAAGCGTCTTACCAACCGTCGTCAGCTGCTGCTCTCCGGCCTGGCGCTGGCCGTGCTCTCCCCGCGCGCGGTTCAGGCGAAAGAGGAAAGCGCTCCGCTGCGCGCCAGCCCGCGCCATGCGCAGCCTGCGCCGCCGCAGAAAAACGGCAAGCGCATCGTGATGATCGATCCCGGCCACGGCGGCATCGACTCCGGCGCCGTAGGCAGCGAAGGCTCGGAAGAGAAACATATCGTGCTGGAAATTGCGAACAACGTGCGCCAGCTGTTGCAGTCGCATCCGCGCATTGAGGTGCGGCTGACGCGCGACAGCGACCACTTTATTCCGCTGTATCAGCGCGTTGAGATCGCGCACCAGCACGGCGCGAACCTGTTTATGTCGATTCACGCCGACGGCTTTACCAGCCCTGAAGCAAGCGGCGCCTCGGTGTTCGCCCTTTCGAACCGTGGTGCCAGCAGTGCCATGGCGCGCTATCTGTCAGATAAAGAGAATGCGGCGGATAAAGTCGGCGGCGCGAAGGTTGAGCAGCAGGATCACTATCTTAACCAGATCCTGTTCGATCTGGTGCAGACCGACACCATCCGCAACAGCCTCACGCTGGGCAAGCATGTGCTGGATCAGATCCGCCCGGTGCATCATCTGCACAGCGAGCATACCGAGCAGGCGGCGTTTGCCGTACTGAAATCGCCGTCGATTCCGTCGGTGCTGGTCGAGACCTCCTTTATCACCAATCCGCGTGAAGAGCAGCTGCTCGGCACCGCCGCGTTCCGCAGCAAAATCGCGACGGCGATCGCTGGCGGCATTACCCGCTATTTTGATGAGTACGATCGCCGCAATGGTCAGGTATAATCGCGCCACTTTTTTGCAATGAGTCAGATGTCATGCCCGATATTTCCCGCGTTAAAGCCTTTCTGCTGAACCTGCAGGAGACAATCTGTAATCAACTGGCGGCAGCCGACGGCGGCGCGCAGTTTATTGAGGACAGCTGGCAGCGTCCCGGCGGCGGCGGCGGCCGCAGCCGCGTGCTGCGCGACGGCGCGGTGTTTGAACAGGCAGGCGTTAACTTTTCACACGTTCACGGCGACCAGATGCCAGCGTCGGCGACGGCGCACCGTCCAGAGCTGGCGGGCCGCAGCTTTGAGGCGATGGGCGTGTCGCTGGTAATCCATCCGCACAGTCCCTATGTGCCGACCAGCCACGCCAACGTGCGCTTTTTTATCGCTGAAAAGCCAGGCGCCGATCCGGTGTGGTGGTTCGGCGGCGGCTTCGATCTGACCCCCTACTACGGCTTTGAGGAAGATGCGGTGCACTGGCATCAGACCGCGTTCGATCTCTGCCAGCCGTTCGGCGATGAGGTCTATCCGCGCTACAAGAAATGGTGCGACGACTACTTCTATCTGAAGCATCGCGACGAGCAGCGCGGCATTGGCGGCCTCTTTTTTGACGATCTCAACACGCCAGACTTCGACACCAGCTTCCGCTTTATGCAGGCGGTGGGCCACGGTTTCCTCGATGGCTATCTGCCGATTGTCGAACGCCGCAAAGCACTGACGTGGGGCGAGCGCGAGCGCCAGTTCCAGCTCTACCGCCGCGGACGCTACGTGGAGTTCAACCTGGTGTGGGATCGCGGCACCCTGTTTGGCCTGCAGACCGGCGGCCGCACCGAATCCATTCTGATGTCGATGCCGCCGCTGGTGCGCTGGGAGTATGACTACCAGCCGGAGCCGGATTCGCCGGAAGCCGCGCTGACGCGCGACTTTTTACCGGTGCGCGACTGGCTATAAAGGCGCAGTTTGCGCTTCAACGACGGCAAGCGCGACCATATTCACAATCCGCCTGACCGAAGCGATGCGCGTCAGCACATGCACCGGCTTGCTGATGCCCATCAGCACCGGGCCGACGGTGACGCCCTCCGAGCTGGAGACGCGAAGTAGGTTGTAACTAATCCGCGCCGCTTCGACGTTCGGCATGATCAGCAGGTTTGCAGCCCCCTTCAGCGGGCTGTCTGGCATCAGCTCGCGGCGTATGCTCTCAATCAGCGCCGCATCGCCGTGCATCTCGCCATCCACTTCCAGCTCTGGCGCGCGACGCTGAATAATCGCCAGCGCTTCACGCATCTTGCGCGCGCCGGGCGCGTTTGAGGTGCCGAAGCTGGAGTGCGACAGCAGCGCAACGCGCGGCTCAATGCCGAAGCGGCGCACCGTCTCCGCCGCCAGCAGCGTCAGATCGGCCAGCTGTTCCGGCGTCGGATCCTCATTGACGTAGGTATCGGTAATAAAGGTATTGCCGCTGGGTAGCAGCAGCGCGTTCATCGCGCCCGCCACCTTCACGTCGTCGCGCAGGCCGAACACTTTCTCCACTACGTCATAGTGCTCATGGTAGTCGCCGATGGTGCCGCAGATCATTGCGTCCGCCTCGCCGCGATGTACCATAATGGCGCCAATCAGCGTTGGATTGCCGATCACCGCGCGCTGCGCCTGCTCCGGCGTTACACCGCGCCGCTTCATCATCTGGTAATACTCGTTCCAGTACGCCTTGAAGCGCGGATCCGATTCGTTGTTCACCACGTCAAAATCTTTGCCCGCTTCGATCTTCAGACCCTGCTTCTGCAAACGCATGGCGATCACGTTGGGACGACCAATCAGGATCGGCCGCGCCAGGCCAAGCGTCACCAGCTCCTGCGTAGCGTGCAGTACGCGCACCTCCTCCCCTTCCGCCAGCACCACGCGCTTCGGCGCTTTGCGTGCCTGAGAGAAGATCGGCTTCATAAACAGATTGGTTTTGTAAACGAACTCGGCGAGCTTCTCGCGATAGGCATCAAAATCCTCTATAGGACGGGTCGCCACGCCAGATTCCATCGCGGCGCGCGCCACTGCCGGGGCAATCTGCACAATCAGGCGCGGATCGAAGGGCTTTGGTATCAGGTAGTCCGGCCCGAAGCTGAGATCCTGATCGTCATAGGCGGAAGCAACCACATCGCTCTGCTCCGCCTGCGCCAGCGCGGCGATAGCGTGCACCGCCGCCAGCTTCATCTCCTCGTTGATGGTGGTTGCGCCCACGTCGAGCGCGCCGCGGAAAATAAACGGGAAGCAGAGCACGTTATTGACCTGATTCGGGAAGTCAGAACGGCCGGTGCAGATAATGGCGTCAGGGCGCACCGCTTTGGCCAGCGGAGGCATAATTTCCGGCTCGGGATTGGCAAGCGCCAGAATCAGCGGATCGCGCGCCATCCTCTGCACCATTTCCGGCGTCAGCAGCCGCGGCCCCGAGCAGCCGAGAAAGATATCCGCGTTTTCGATTACCTCTTCCAGCCTGCGCGCGCCGTTATCCTCTACCGCATAGGCGGCTTTAGTGGGCGCCATGCTGGCTTCACGGTCGCGGTAGATCACCCCTTTCGAGTCGCACACCACAATGTTCTCTTTTTGCATGCCGAGCGCCACCAGCAGATTCAGGCAGGCGATAGCCGATGCGCCCGCGCCGGAGACCACCAGTCGCACCGCGGCAATCTCTTTGTTAACGATGCGCAGCCCGTTAAGCACCGCCGCGGTACAGATAATCGCCGTACCGTGTTGGTCGTCGTGAAATACCGGAATCTTCATGCGCTGGCGTAGCTGCTGTTCAATATAGAAGCACTCCGGCGCTTTAATATCCTCCAGATTAATGCCGCCAAAGGTCGGTTCCAGCGCGGCGATAACGTTGATCAGCTTTTCCGGGTCTTGTTCATCAATCTCGATATCGAAGACGTCGATACCGGCGAATTTTTTGAACAGCACCCCTTTGCCTTCCATCACCGGTTTGCCCGCCAGCGCGCCGATATTACCGAGTCCAAGCACCGCAGTGCCGTTCGAGATCACAGCCACCAGATTGCCGCGCGCGGTATATTTATGTGCCGCCAGCGGATCCTGCGCAATTTCCAGACAGGGCGCGGCGACGCCGGGCGAGTAGGCCAGCGCCAGATCGCGCTGCGTGGCGAGAGGTTTGGTGGGGGAAACCTGGATTTTGCCCGGAGTGGGATACTGATGAAAATCCAGCGCGCTCTGCTTGAGTTGGTCGTCCATCGTCGGTTCCTTTTTCAGCTTCAGTGCGCTGGCAGTATAAAAGGCGGACAGAAAGGAAAACGTCGGAGGGATCGCGATAAGGCAGATCGATACGTAAAGGGCGCGCAGGGCGGAAAGTGCGGTTAATCCGGCAGAAATCGTCAGTTCTGCTAACCTTTGAGATGCGCGATTTTCGCCCCCCGGCTGACTGACAGGATGTTGCAGCACGCTATCCCTGTTTGACGTCACGCTCTTTTCGCCGCGCGGGGCCCCGATGAGTTCAGCCCATCGCAATAATCAGAAAAAGAGTATTTTCATCATCGAACGCCTGATGCACTGTGTTGCAGGGTGAAATCATTCGCAATAAAGAATTGCTCATCAAGGAGTTAAAAGATGAACCAGCTAGAGGCACTAAAACAGTTCACAACCGTCGTGGCGGACAGCGGCGATATCGAATCCATCCGCAACTACCATCCTGAAGACGCCACCACTAACCCTTCTCTGATCCTGAAAGCTTCCGGCCTCGAAGGCTACAAGCACCTGATCGACGACGCCATCGACTATGCGAAAAAGCAAGGCGGCAGCAAAGAGACGCAGATTATCAACGCCAGCGATAAAGTCGCGATCAATCTCGGTATGGAGATCCTGAAAAGCGTACCGGGCCGTGTTTCGACCGAAGTAGATGCGCGCCTCTCTTTCGATCGTGGCATGTGTGTGACCAAAGCGGAAAAACTGGTTCGCATGTATGAAGATCACGGCATCGACCGCTCGCGCATTCTGATCAAGCTGGCTTCTACCTGGGAAGGTATCAAGGCGGCGGAAGAGCTGGAGAAGAACGGTATTCATTGTAACCTGACCCTGCTCTTCTCTTTCGCTCAGGCGCGCGCCTGTGCGGAAGCGGGTGTTTTCCTGATTTCGCCGTTCGTCGGCCGTATTTATGACTGGTACAACAGCCGTAAACCGCTCGATCCGTACGTCGTCGATGAAGATCCGGGCGTGAAGTCAGTGCGTCGCATCTACGACTACTACAAAAAGCACCGTTACAACACCATCATCATGGGCGCGAGCTTCCGTAAAGTAGAACAGATTATCGCGCTGGCGGGCTGCGACCGTCTCACTATCTCCCCGAACCTGCTGGAAGAGCTGCAGAACAGCGATGCGCCGGTTGAGCGCAAGCTGGAGCCATCTACCGAAGGTTTCCATCAGCCTGCGTCGCTCTCTGAAGCGGAGTTCCGCTGGGAGCACAACCAGGATCCGATGGCGGTAGAAAAACTTTCCGAGGGCATCCGTCAGTTTGCCGTCGATCAGCAGAAACTCGAAGACGTGCTGGCCGCACGCCTGTAGTTTTTGTCTGTTTAACTTTGTCGGGCGGGTTTTCCCGCCCGCACTTCTGCTCAACGAAGGGAGAACCCTATGTCATCACGCAGAGAGCTGGCGAACGCAATTCGCGCGTTAAGTATGGATGCGGTACAAAAAGCAAACTCAGGTCACCCGGGCATGCCAATGGGCATGGCGGACATCGCCGAAGTGCTGTGGCGCGACTACCTGAAGCACACCCCGACTAACCCCGCCTGGGCCGACCGCGACCGTTTTATCCTGTCCAACGGCCACGGTTCGATGCTGCTTTACAGCCTGCTGCACCTTACCGGCTACGATCTGCCGATGGAAGAGCTGAAAAACTTCCGTCAGCTCCATTCGAAAACCCCAGGCCACCCGGAAATCGGCTACACGCCGGGCGTTGAAACCACCACCGGCCCGCTGGGCCAGGGTCTGGCTAACGCCGTAGGTCTGGCGATCGCCGAACGCACGCTGGGCGCGCAGTTCAACCGTCCGGGCCACGATATCGTCGATCACTTCACCTATGTCTTTATGGGCGACGGCTGTCTGATGGAGGGGATCTCCCACGAAGTCTGCTCGCTGGCGGGCACGCTGGGCCTCGGCAAGCTGATCGGCTTCTACGACCACAACGGCATCTCCATTGACGGCGAAACCGAAGGCTGGTTTACCGACGACACCCATAAACGCTTTGAAGCCTATAACTGGCATGTGGTCGGCGAGATCGACGGCCATGACGCCGAGGCGGTAAGCCGCGCCATTAAAGAGGCGCAGAGCGTAACCGACAAACCGTCGCTGATTATCTGCCGCACCATTATCGGTTTCGGCTCGCCGAACAAAGCTGGTAAAGAGGAGTCACACGGCGCGGCGCTGGGCGACGCGGAAGTGGCGCTGGCGCGTAAAGAGCTGGGCTGGACTTCACCGCCGTTTGAAATCCCGCAGGAAATTTATCAGCAGTGGGACGCCAAAGAGGCGGGCGCCGAGCGCGAGCGCGCCTGGAACGACAAGCTGGCGGCCTATAAACAGGCGCATCCGGAGCTGGCTGAAGAGTATCAGCGCCGCATGAACGGCGAAATGCCGTCAACGTGGGAAAAAGAGACCCTTAAATTCATCACCGACCTGCAGGCTAATCCGCAGAAGATCGCCAGCCGTAAAGCGTCGCAAAATACGCTGGAGCATCTCGGCTCGCTGCTGCCGGAGCTGCTGGGCGGCTCGGCAGACCTGGCGCCCAGCAACCTGACTATCTGGTCTGGTTCGAAGCCGATTAAAGAAGATCCGGCGGGCAACTATATTCACTACGGCGTGCGCGAATTCGGTATGACCGCTATCGCTAACGGCATCGCCCACCACGGCGGCTTCGTGCCCTACACCGCGACCTTCCTGATGTTCGTGGAATATGCGCGTAACGCCGCGCGTATGGCGGCGCTGATGAAAGCGCGTCAGATTATGGTGTATACCCATGATTCCATCGGCCTCGGCGAAGATGGCCCGACGCACCAGCCGGTCGAGCAGCTCGCCAGCCTGCGCCTGACGCCTAATTTCAGCACCTGGCGTCCCTGCGATCAGGTTGAGACGGCGGTGGCGTGGAAAGCCGCTATCGAGCGCCATCACGGCCCGACCGCGCTGATCCTGTCGCGTCAGAACCTGCTGCAGCCGGAACGTACCGCTGCCCAGGTCGAGAATATCGCGCGCGGCGGTTACGTGCTGAAGGATTGCGACGGTACGCCGGACGTTATCCTGATCGCGACCGGTTCGGAAGTGGAGATCACGCTGGGCGCGGCGGAGAAACTGACCACTGACGGCCATAAGGTGCGTGTAGTGTCGCTGCCGAGCACCGACGTGTTCGACAAGCAGGATATCGCCTATCGCGAATCTGTGCTGCCGTCCACGGTGCGCGCGCGCGTCGCGGTGGAAGCGGGCATCGCCGATTACTGGTTCAAGTATGTCGGCATCGACGGCAAAATCGTCGGTATGACCACCTTCGGCGAATCCGCGCCGGCAGGCAAGCTCTTCCCTGCCTTCGGCTTCACGATTGAAAATGTCGTGGCGCAGGCGGAGTCGTTACTCAAGCCAGCGTAATGCTTCAGGCCCTCTCTCTCTGCGGAGAGGGTCTTCTCCCTTCACACAGCCTGAAACAGAAAAAAATCGCTTTAGCCCCCTTCACCGCTTGCGTAAACCCATTACTATAGGATCCTTCCCTGACTCATCTGGCTGGATGCTTTCCCGTTGAAAAAACGTACTCCTTATTTACTGGCCTTAATGGTTTCCCTGATGCCATTAGCAGGCAAAGCGCAGATCGCGCCCGATCCGCTGCTCTCTTCCCAAATTGTCGATCGTTACGCTGAACACATTTTTTACGGCAGCGGCGCTACCGGGATGGCGCTGGTCGCTATCGACGGGAACCAGCGCGTTTTCGCCAGCTTTGGCGAAACCCGACCAGGCAACAACGTGCGCCCGCAGAAAGATTCCCTGATCCGCATCGCCTCGCTCAGCAAGCTGCTGACCAGCGAAGTGATGGTGAAAATGGCGGAGCGCGGCCAAATTCGCCTGGACGATCCGCTGAGCAAATACGCGCCGCCGGGGGCGCGCGTGCCGAGCTACGCTGGCCAGCCGATTCGCCTGATTAACCTCTCTACCCACACCAGCGGCCTGCCGCGCGAACAGCCCGGCGGTAAACCGCATCGTCCGGTCTTTGTCTGGCCGACGCGCAGCGAACGCTGGGACTGGCTGGCGGGCGCGAAGCTGAAAGCCGCGCCGGGTACCAACGCCTCCTATTCGAACCTGGGCTATGATCTGCTGGGCGACGCGCTGTCGCGCGCTGCCGGTACGCCCTATCCGGCGCTGCTGCAACAGCTCATTACCCGCCCGCTCGGCATGAAAGATACCACCTTCACCCCTTCGCCGGAGCAGTGCGACCGCCTGATGGTGGCGGAGAAAGGCGCCAGCCCCTGCAATAATACGCTGGCCGCTATCGGCAGCGGCGGCGTCTACTCGACGCCGGAAGATATGGGCCGCTGGATGCAGCAGTTCCTTAACTCGGCGGTTAGCCCGCGTTCGCCGCAGGTCGATCGCATGCAGACGCTAATCTATCGCCGCGACCAGCTGGCGAAGGTGGAAGGTATGGACGTGCCGGGCAGAGCCGATGCGATTGGCATGGGCTGGGTCTATATGGGGCCGAAAAACGGCCGTCCCGGCATTATCCAGAAGACCGGCGGCGGCGGCGGTTTCATCACCTATATGGCGATGGTGCCGCAGAATAACGTCGGGGTGTTTGTGGTGATCACGCGCTCGCCGCTGACGCGCTTTACCGCGATGAGCGACGGCGTTAACGATATGCTGGCGGAGCTGGTCGGCAACCAGAAAGGTTCGCCGATGATGATACAGGCGATGCGCTAAGGCGCGGTCGCGGGTGACGGCTGGGATACCCACAGGGTCGGCCAGTCGTCGCTGCTGTGCCAGGCGTCGCAGGTGGACTCCTCGGCATATTCCGCCAGCGTGAAGTCGCTGCCGTTAAAACGCCAGCGCGTGGCAGAGCCGCAGTCGCCCAGCCCGCGCCCTTTGCTGAAGGTGTACAGCTGGCCGGTGTTGGCATCATAGTCGGCGTTGATCAGCTCCAGCTGTCGCTCGCCGCGCGGCGGCGTAAAGGGCAGCGTCAGGCTAATGCCGCGCGCCACATAGGGCGCGGCGCGCGTCACTTCAAACGCCAGATCGATCACGTTGTAAGCCCCCATTTCGCAGCTCACCATCAGCAGCGCCTTGCTGTCCGTCAGCGGCGCAACGTTGACTTCGCGCCGCATCGGGTCGAGCGAGCAGGCGTCGCTGTTAAGTCGCCAGGTGCCGTAGTCAAGCAGCCCGCTGGTTTCTTCATGCGTCAGCGCGGCTGGCGGCGTTCCCTGGGCGGGCAGCTGCGGCAGCTGCGGCGCAGGCGGCACATCCCACAGCGCGCGCGAGCCGCGCTTAATCCAGGCGCTCATGCCGTTTACTCTGCCCTGCACGTCATCTATCAGCAGCAGCGCCGCTTTCAGGCCATGCAGTGAAATAGACGCCTGCGCGTTGTAGGTGAGCTGTATCGCATCCGCGTCGAGGATTTGCGCTAAAAATTCATCAATGGCGATGGCATTGCTGGTGGCGAGATGGTGTGGCTCTACCGTCCAGTGCTTAAAGTCAGGACGCAGGCGACGCTGATCGAGCAGCAAATTATCCTGCAGCGGCGCGCCGGGAATTTCTCCGCTGTAGGCGCTGCCGTAGTCGATGCGCAGCAGCGGACGATCGTTAACGCCGGCATGACGAGCGATAGTCATCACCAGCCCTTTGTCGCCCGGTATATTGCGCGCCACGCAAAACCCGGCGTTATTGCAGGTCACCTGCCAGTCGGAAAATGACTTTTGCAGTGGATCGGCTTTAACGCAGGCAATGAAAAGGAATGGCAATACCAGCAGTGACTTCGTCCAGGTCGGCATCAGGAAAAACGGTCCCCAAAATCTCAGAGTGGAGATGATAGCGCAACGGCCGGACATCCGGTGGACCTAAACTGTGACCACGTCCGGAAAGCGCACTTAACTGCTGAAAAAGCATACGATATTGCGATGCGGCGCCACAGAAATCACCGTTTACACTATCTGTAGCGCGCGGGTTTATCTCAATCGGATTTATCGGACAATACGCCAGGACGCGTCGCCCTGCCCTGCCGCATCGCCCAGCATAATCAGGCTTTCAGCCAGCCCGCCAGCAGGGCATGCTGCAGCAGCATAATGGTTTTGCCGTCGCGGATGCGGCCATCTTTCACCATCGCCAGCGCCTCGGGGAACGGCATTTCCAGCACGTCGATATCTTCATCTTCTACGCCGCCGCCGGCATTATCGCGCAGCGACTCATTATATTCGGCGGCGAAAAAATGGATAAGCTCGGTGACGCCACCCGGCGACATATAGGCTTCGTAGAGTTTTTCCACCTCGCCCACCGCATAGCCGGTCTCTTCGATCGCCTCTTTGCGAATGCAATCTTCCGGCGTGTCGTTATCCAGCAGCCCCGCGCACGCCTCAATCAGCATGCCGTTAGCGTTGCCGTTGACGTAAGTGGCGATGCGAAACTGGCGCGTCAGCACCACGCTGTTTTTCTCGCGGTTATAGAGCAGGATGGTGGCGCCGTTGCCGCGGTCATACACCTCGCGCTTGTGGCGCACCATTTCGCCGCTTTTGGTAGCGAGCTCATAGGTGTAGTTACGCAGAATAAAGTAGTTTTCGGAGAGAAGTTTGTCTTTGATGATGTTGATCTTGAACGACATGATGGCTCCACTGCCGATTTGAGGGAGCCTGCAATCATAGGCGGAAGCGTGCGGGAAAACTATAAGAGGCGGGATGAAAAAAAGCCTGCCGTTAGCGGGCAGGCTTTTGCAGCACAGGCGGTATCGCCCGTATCAATGTCGTTTAGCGCGCGGCGTCGTCCGCCAGCGCCTGCGGTTTTTCGTCGTTATGCAGATGGTCGTGCTCGGTCTGGG
Organism: Pantoea sp. UBA5923; assembly: GCF_002431095.1. Taxonomy (NCBI): domain Bacteria; kingdom Pseudomonadati; phylum Pseudomonadota; class Gammaproteobacteria; order Enterobacterales; family Erwiniaceae; genus Pantoea; species Pantoea sp. UBA5923. The sequence continues at coordinate 75,382 of NZ_DJDN01000048.1, forward strand.
CGACAGCCTGAACGCGCTTGCGCACGCCGAACCAGCCCAGCACCAGGATAACCGCCAGCACTGGAATAGCGGCGATGGTATAGGTGCCGTTCGGGTAGTCAAACGCCATCAGCACCAGCACGCTCAGCAGGAACAGCAGCGTCAGCCAGGAGGTGACCGGCGCGCCCGGCAGCTTGAAGCTGACGTCGTCCGCCTTGCCTTCTTTGATCGCTTTGCGCAGACGCATCTGGCAGATAACGATAAAGCCCCAGGAGGCGATAATGCCCAGCGACGCAACGTTCAGCACGATCTCGAATACCTGTGACGGCACGTAGTAGTTGAGCACCACGCCAATGACATAGACCGCAATGGTGACCAGAATGCCAGCGTAAGGCACCTGCTGCTTGCTCATTTTCGACATGAACTTCGGCGCAGAGCCGCCCATCGCCATCGAGCGCAGAATACGGCCGGTAGAGTAAAGGCCAGAGTTAAGGCTGGAGAGCGCCGCGCTCAGCACCACGATGTTCATAATGCTGCCGACGTAGGGCACGCCCAGCTTCGAGAAGAAGGTTACGAACGGGCTCTGTCCCGCCTGATAGGCGTTCCACGGCAGCAGCATCACCAGCAGCACCACCGAACCGACGTAAAACAGGCCGATACGCCAGATAACGCTGTTAATCGCCTTCGGCAGCATGGTCTCTGGATCTTTACACTCGCCTGCGGCAGTGCCCACCAGCTCGATAGAGGCGAAGGCGAACACCACGCCCTGCACCAGCACCAGCGCAGGCAGCAGGCCGTGGGGGAACAGGCCGCCGTTATCGGTGATTAAGTGGAAGCCGGTGGCGTTGCCGTCAAGCGGTTTGCCGGTGCCGAGAAACACCACGCCCACCACCAGAAAGATGGCGATAGCCAGCACTTTCACCAGCGCGAACCAGAACTCCATTTCAGCAAACCACTTCACGCCAATCATGTTCATGGTGCCGACGATAGCCAGCGCGCCCAGCGCGAAGACCCACTGCGGCACATCACCGAATGCGCCCCAGTAGTGCATATAGAGCGCTACGGCGGTGATATCGACAATGCCGGTCATCGCCCAGTTAACGAAGTACATCCAGCCCGCGACGTAGGCGGCTTTTTCCCCAAGGAATTCGCGCGCGTAGGAAACAAAGCTGCCGCTTGACGGACGGTGCAATACCAGTTCGCCCAGCGCTCGCAGAATAAAGAACGAGAAGATGCCACAGACCAGATAGATTATCGCCAGCGCCGGCCCCGCCGCCTGCAGACGTCCGCCTGCGCCGAGGAACAGGCCGGTGCCGATCGCGCCGCCGATAGCAATCATCTGAACGTGACGATTGCCCATCGCCTTGTGGTAGCCGGTGTCATGTGAGTTCAGCCAGCGTCTTTTCGCAGCACGCATTTCGGCTGCGGTTTTTTTAGTAGATTTCATAGCCTTCCTGTTTGTCCTGACCATCAATCACGGCGATCACAAACGATTGCGCGCGCCATGCGAAATGGGGTAACTGCCCGACTTAATCTGCCTGTGAGTTATAGGTAAAGCGGCAGGGGAAATTACGGCGATGAATCCTACCCGTTCTGCGTGAACGAAGCAAAAGATACCGGCAAGGCGCACAAAGTGTTTTGTAATAATCGGGTTTGCTGCACAAAAAAACCGGTCGCTAACGGACCGGCAAAGGCTACAGGGAGGGAAAATCAGGGCTGAGGGTTAGCGATAAATCTCTGCGGTGCCGCGCCACAGGCTGGAATCGCCGGGGTTTTCGACGCCGATAACGCGGTAGTGGCTTGCGCCCATCTCTTCAGCTTTTTGCGAAAGCTGGCGCGTTGCATCATCCAGCGAGCCGCGCGCGTTGGTGACGGAGACGCTGCCGATGCTTTGCAGGCCTTGCGCCTCGTCCTGGCTTACCGGCGTAGCCGCCAGCGTAGAGAACGAAGCGGTTGCTAACAGAGCGCCAGCCAGAAACAAAACAGGTTTTTTCATCGCATGCTCCTTGGTTCGCAGGTGGTTTGCTTAATGCTGTTTAGAATTATTAGCGCCACAATGAAAGCCAGTCTCTGGACGATGTAAAGCTGTCTCCTTTTTAGGCATCGCACTGCGCGTTCTCCTGGCTTATGTCAGCAGAGCTTCTTTTTTGTGCAGAATGTAACCCATCGTGTCGATAGCATCAGAGTGGCCTGGCGGCTTTCCGCCCCCTCCTTTATAATGCCCGCACCAAAAACAGGGGTATTGTTGTGATTGTGAAACGTTCAGTGACCCGCAGTATCGCACAGGCGTTGAGTGCTATCGTTCTGCTGGCGCTGCTGACTACCGGACTGGCGCTGATGACGCTTTCCAGCAGCCTGCGCGACGCCGAGGCGATTAACCTGGCTGGTTCGCTGCGCATGCAGAGCTACCGGCTGGCCTGGGACAGCGCCAGCGATCCGCAGCAAATCCGGCAGCATCTGCTGGAGTATAAAGAGACGCTCAATAAACCCGCGCTGCGCGATCTCGATCGCCCCTGGGTGCCGCAAGAGGTTATCCACCGTTATTACCATCTGCGTACCGCCTGGCCCGCGCTACAGCAGCAACTGGAGCGCGGCGACGCACGTCTCTATCAACAGCAGGTGGCGAGCTACGTCGGCGAAATAGACCGTTTCGTCATGGGGCTGCAGCGCTACAGCGAAAGGAAAATGGAGCTGGTGGCGGCCAGTAGTCTGCTGGGCCTGGTGTTGATTGTGGCGCTGGCGCTGGCCACCATTCGCTACAGCCGCCGCCAGGTCGTGCGTCCGCTCAATGCGCTGGTGACCGCCAGCCGCTATGTTGAAAGCGGCAACTTTGACTTTCCGCCGCTGATGGTCGAGCAGAACAACGAGCTGCGCGTGCTGGCGCAGACGTTCAGCGCCATGGCGGCGCGTCTGCATTCTCATCATCAGGCGCTCGCCAGCGCGGTAGAAGAGAAGACGCGTGATTTACAGGAAGCCAACCGCACCCTGTCGCTGCTGTATGAAAGCTCGCAGATGCTGACCGCCCGGCCGCTCAGCGCGGCGCTGTTTGAAAGCGTCATGGCGCAGGTGCGCGAACGCGAAAACCTGCGCGTGCTGGTGCTGGAGAGCGCGCATGGCCGGTTTAGCGCAGGCGAAAGCGATAAGACGCTCCGCTGGCACAGCGTGCCGCTGCAGCAGGATGATGAGCAGACCGGCGCGCTGCGCTGGCAAAGCGAGCAGGCCCGGCCGCGTCAGGCGCTGATGCAGAGCCTGGGAAATATGCTGTCGCGCGCTGTCTGGATCTGGCAGACGCAAAAGCAGGTTCAGCAGATGCTGCTGATTGAAGAGCGCGCCACTATCGCGCGCGAGCTGCACGATTCGCTGGCGCAGGCGCTCTCCTTTCTGCGTATACAGTTTACGCTGCTGCGCCGCACCCTCGGCGACTCGAACAGCGAGGCGCAAAGCATTATCGCCGACGTTGACCGCACGCTTTCAGACGCTTACCGCCAGCTACGCGAGCTGCTGGCGACCTTCCGCCTGACGATTGAGCAGGCCGATCTGGTCGCGGCGATGCAGGCGATGATCGCTTCGTTGCAGGAGCAGGTTACGGCTAAGATTAGCTTTAGCTTTCAGCCCGGCCTGGAGACCCTGGATGCGCAGCAGCAGGTTCATCTGTTGCAGATTGCCCGCGAGGCGGTGCTGAACGCCATCCGCCACGCCGATGCCGCGACGATAAGTGTCCGCTATGAGCGCAATGCAGAAGGTGAGCATTTACTTACGGTGACTGACGACGGCGTCGGTATCGCCACTACAGAAGAGCCGCAAGGCCATTATGGTTTAACCACTATGTCAGAGCGCGCCGCGCGGCTGGCGGGCGAGCTAAAGATTCAGGCGCAGGCGCGCGGCACCCAGGTGGCGCTGCGTTTTCCGCCGCAGCCCGCCACGCGGCTGACGTAGTATTATCGCGTTGACTGCAACGCGCCTTTTTAACCTTTTCAGAAGCGCTTTTTGCGTAATTCGCCGGGAGTCAATATGCAACAACCCACGCTGACGGTAATGATTGTGGACGACCATCCACTAATGCGCCGCGGTATTCGCCAGCTACTGACGCTGGAACCCCGGCTGGAAGTGATCGCCGAGGCCAACAACGGCACCGAAGCGCTGGCCGAAGCGCGCCGCCTGGCGCCGGATATCATTCTGCTCGATCTGAATATGAAAGGCATGTCGGGGCTGGATACGCTAAAGGCGCTACGCCATGAAGGGATTAGCTCGCGCATTTTGATCTTTACCGTGTCGGATGCGCGCAGCGATATCGACACAATGGTGGACGCTGGCGCCGATGGCTATCTGCTCAAAGACAGCGATCCAGAACTGCTGCCCGGTCAGATCCTGCAGGCGGCACACGGCGAGAAAATCTTCAGCGACGCGGTGCGGGACTATCTCGCCACGCGCCAGCACAGCGCCAGCCCGTTTCGCCAGCTGACCGAGCGCGAGCGTGATGTGCTGCAGGAGGTGGCGCGCGGCCTGTCGAATAAAGAGATCGCCGCCACGCTGCATATCTCTGAAGAGACGGTAAAAGTGCATATCCGCAATCTGCTGAAAAAACTCGACGTTCGCTCGCGCGTCGCCGCCACCGTAATGTGGCTGGAGAGCCGCAACAGCTGACCTGACGGGTGATTTACACTTTCTCCACAATTTCTCCACGATATCCTGACTGACAGCACGTAGAGTAAGTTTCGGCAGAAACTGTCTCTTTCCCTGCCCGCCCGACCCGCGCCATGCGCGGGCCGCATTCTGATAATAAAAGCGAAACGCTGCTGAGGAGTGTCGACTCGATGTCGAATTTTTTCATCGACCGTCCCGTTTTTGCCTGGGTGCTGGCGATTTTAATCAGCCTGTGCGGCACGCTGGCGATTATTTCTCTGCCGATTGAGCAATATCCCGACCTCGCGCCGCCCAATGTGCGTATCACCGCCAACTATCCGGGCGCCTCAGCTGAAACGCTGGAAAATACCGTTACTCAGGTTATCGAGCAGAATATGACCGGCATCGACAACCTGATGTATATGTCCTCCAACAGCAGCAATACCGGCCAGGCGCAGATCACGCTCACCTTCTCTGCTGGCACCAATCCCGACGAAGCGCGGCAGCAGGTGCAAAACCAGCTGCAGTCCGCGCTGCGCAAGCTGCCGCAGGCGGTGCAGTCTCAGGGGGTGACGGTCAATAAAACCGGCGACAGCAATATCCTGATGCTCGCCTTCGTCTCTACCGACGGCAGTATGGATAAACAAGACATTGCAGATTATGTCGCCAGTAATATTCAGGATCCGCTGAGCCGTATCGATGGCGTCGGCCAGGTCGATGCCTACGGCTCGCAGTATGCGATGCGTATCTGGCTCGATCCCGCCAGGCTTATCGCCTACTCGCTGACAACCGACGATGTGGTCAGCGCTATCGAAGCGCAAAACGCGCAGGTCGCCGTCGGGCAGGTTGGCGGTTTACCGTCAGTAGACAAGCAGGCGCTGAACGCCACGGTCAATGCGCAGTCGCTGCTGCAGACGCCGGAGCAGTTCAAAGCCATCACCCTGAAAACCAATCCCGATGGTTCGGTCGTGACGCTGGGCGACGTGGCGCAGGTGGCGCTGGGCGCGGAAAAATATGACTATCTGAGCCGCTATAACGGCCAGCCGGCGTCGGGGCTGGGCATTAAGCTCGCCTCCGGCGCGAATGAGATGAATACCGACAAGCTGGTGCGTCAGCGCGTGGAAGAGCTGTCGCACTTTTTCCCCCACGGGCTGGAAGCCAAAGTCGCCTATGAAACGACGCCGTTCGTTAAAGCCTCTATTATCGACGTGGTGAAGACGCTGCTGGAGGCGATCGTGCTGGTATTCGGCGTGATGTACCTGTTTATGCAGAACTTTCGCGCCACGCTAATCCCCACTATCGCGGTGCCGGTGGTGCTGCTCGGCACTTTCTCTGTGCTCTACGCCTGCGGCTTCAGCATCAATACCCTCACCATGTTCGCGATGGTGCTGGCTATCGGCCTGCTGGTGGATGACGCCATCGTGGTGGTGGAAAACGTCGAACGCATTATGAGCGAGGAGGGCCTCTCGCCGCGCGCGGCGACGCGAAAATCGATGGGGCAAATCCAGGGCGCGCTGGTCGGGATCGCGCTGGTGCTGTCGGCGGTTTTCGTACCAATGGCCTTTTTCGGCGGAACGGTCGGCGCTATCTATCGTCAGTTCTCGATTACTATCGTCTCGGCGATGGTGCTGTCGGTGCTGGTGGCAATGATTTTGACGCCTGCCCTGTGCGCCACGCTGCTCAAGCCGCTGGCGCAGGGAGAACATCATGGCCGTCGCGGTTTTTTCGGCTGGTTTAACCACCACTTCAACCGCAACGCTGACCGTTACGAGCGCGGCGTTGCGCGCATTCTGTTGAAAGGCGGCCGCTGGCTGCTGCTCTACCTTGCCATTATCGGGCTGATGGCGTTCCTGTTTATCCGTCTGCCGACTTCGTTTCTGCCGCTAGAGGATCGCGGCGTCTTTCTGACGCAGGTGCAGCTGCCGCCGGGCGCGACGCTTCAGCAAACCTCCGACGTCGTGGCGAAAGTCGAAAACTACTATATGACGCAGGAGAAAGAGAATGTGCTGTCGGTGTTCTCGACCATTGGCGCAGGGCCGGGCGGCAACGGTCAGAACGTGGCGCGGCTCTTTGTGCGTCTGAAAGACTGGGAAGCACGCCCCGGCGCGGATCGCACCTCATTCGCCATTATCGAACGCGCCACTAAAGCCTTCCGCGCCATTAAAGAGGGTCGCGTCATCGCCAGCAGCCCGCCAGCGATTACCGGCATGGGCAGTTCGTCTGGCTTTGATATGGAGCTGCAGGATCACGCCGGTATCGGGCACACACAGCTGATGGCGATGCGCGATAAGCTGCTGGAGATGGCGGACAGCAACCCGTCGCTGTCGCGCGTGCGCCACAACGGCCTGGACGACAGCCCGCAGCTGCAGATCGATGTCGATCAACGCAAAGCGCAGGCGCTGGGCGTCTCGATCGATACGATCAACGATACCCTGACGACCGCCTGGGGATCGACCTACGTGAACGACTTCCTCGACCGGGGACGCGTGAAAAAGGTTTACGTACAGGCCGCGCCGGCATTCCGCATGCTGCCGGACGATATTAATCAGTGGTACGTGCGCAACAGCAGCGGCGGCATGGTGCCCTTCTCCGCTTTCGCTACCAGCCGCTGGGAGACCGGCTCACCGCGCCTGGAACGCTATAACGGCTACTCCTCAATCGAGATTGTCGGCGAGGCGGCGCAAGGCGTCAGCAGCGGCACAGCAATGGACGTGATGGAGCAACTGGTGGCGAAACTGCCGCTCGGCGTCGGTTTTCAGTGGACCGGCGCCTCTTATCAGGAGCGGCTGTCTGGCTCGCAGGCACCTGCGCTCTACGCCATTTCGCTGCTGGTGGTGTTTCTCTGCCTGGCGGCGCTCTATGAGAGCTGGTCGATTCCCTTCTCGGTAATGCTGGTGGTGCCGCTCGGCGTGGTCGGCGCGCTGGTCGCCACCTGGCTGCGCGGGCTGGAGAATGATGTCTATTTCCAGGTAGGGTTGCTGACGGTCGTGGGCCTCTCGGCAAAGAACGCTATTTTGATCGTGGAGTTTGCCAACGAGATGAACAGCAAAGGCAGCGAGCTGATCGAGGCGACGCTCTCCGCTTCGCGCCAGCGCCTGCGCCCAATTCTGATGACCTCGCTGGCCTTTATTTTCGGCGTGCTGCCGATGGCGATCAGCGCGGGGGCCGGTTCCGGCAGCCAGCACGCGGTCGGAACCGGCGTCATGGGCGGCATGATCTCCGCCACGCTGCTGGCTATCTTCTTTGTGCCGCTGTTTTTCGTGCTAGTGCGTCGTCGCTTCCCGCTGAGGGCAAAACCGCAAGACTGAATGCAAAAGTAAAGGCAGCCACCGAAGTGGCTGCCTTATTGCTATGTGTGGTCAGAATCAGAGCAAGGGGGAAGTTTCCTGCCTGTTTCGCCGCGCGTTACTTGTTGCGTAACATCGCCGCGATGAATTCTTTCCAGTTCCCCATTTCAGCGTCAATCATATAGACCTCTCTCTTATAGTAGTGTCGATTCTACGCGTAAATTTTCGTCAGGTGAATACGGTTACACCTGTTTTCACTATCGGCAAAGGCGATTAATTACTGTAGTTTTTTCGATCTGCTAGCTGACGCACATTTCAGCAAACCGCTATAAACGCAGAGAAAAAACCTTAATTGACCGGACCAGCCCGCTTGAGCACCTTCTAAGATAATTCTTAACAGGATCATGATAAACAGCGTGACAATAACCCGCAAAAATGAAAGCGGTTACTAAGACAAATCCTAATGATTTTATTCGCGTTATTTCGCTGCTTTTCCCGCGAGGCGGGTTAGCAGGCTGGCTCACTGTGGTAAACTGATGCCCTGATTTTCTGACGAGGGATCCTGATGACAGCGCAGTGGGTGATGTACGGCATAAAAAATTGCGACACCATAAAAAAAGCGCGCCGCTTTTTAGAAGCCGCCGACATCGACGTCGAGTTCCATGATTACCGCGCCAGCGGGCTGAGCGATGCGCTGCTGACGCAGTTTATCGATCAGCTAGGCTACCAGACGCTGCTTAACACGCGCGGCACCACCTGGCGCAAGCTGCCGGAAGCGGAACGCGACGCCATTACCGATAGCGACAGCGCTAAAGCGCTGATGCTGGCGCAGCCCGCCATCATTAAACGCCCCCTGCTGCGCGCGCCGGATGGCACGCTGCTCTCCGGCTTCAGCGAAGCCGCTTACCATGCGTTTCTCCAGGAGAAGTCATAATATGTTCTGTCCTGTAATCGAACTGGCGCAGCAGCTCATCCGCCGCCCTTCGCTGAGCCCGGATGACGCGGGCTGTCAGGCGCTGCTGGTCGCGCGTCTGGAAGCGATTGGCTTTCACGTAGAGCCGATGCACATCGACGACACGCTAAACTTCTGGGCGACCCGCGGTCAGGGCGAAACGCTGGCGTTCGCTGGTCATACCGACGTAGTGCCGCCGGGCGACGCCAGCCGCTGGATCAATCCCCCCTTCGAACCCACCATTCGCGACGGTATGCTGTTCGGCCGCGGCGCGGCGGATATGAAAGGTTCGCTGGCGGCGATGGTGGTCGCAGCGGAACGTTTTGTCGCGGCGCACCCCAACCATAAAGGCCGTCTGGCGTTTTTAATTACCTCTGACGAAGAGGCGAGCGCGAAAAACGGTACGGTGAAGGTAGTAGAGCGTCTCATGGCGCGTAACGAGCGTCTGGATTACTGCCTGGTTGGCGAGCCATCCAGCACCGAAGTGGTGGGCGACGTAGTGAAAAACGGCCGTCGCGGCTCGATGACCGCCAACCTGACCATTCATGGCGTACAGGGTCACGTTGCCTATCCTCATCTGGCGGATAACCCGGTGCACCGCGCGATGCCGGCGCTTAATGCGCTGGTCGCCACCGAGTGGGATCGCGGCAATGAATTCTTCCCGCCGACCAGTATGCAGATTGCTAACGTGCAGGCTGGCACCGGCAGCAACAATGTTATCCCGGGCGAATTCTTCGTACAGTTCAATTTCCGCTTCAGCACCGAACTCACCGATCAGATGATTAAAGATCGCGTCGCGGCGCTGCTCGACAGCTATCAGCTACGTTATACCCTGGAGTGGGCGGTTTCTGGTCAGCCGTTCCTGACGGCGCGTGGCAGGCTGGTGGACGCCGTGGTTAAGGCGGTATCGCACTATAATGAAATTAAGCCGCAGCTGCTGACCACCGGCGGCACCTCAGACGGGCGCTTTATCGCGCGAATGGGCGCGCAGGTGGTTGAGCTTGGCCCGGTGAATGCCACCATTCACAAAATCAATGAATGCGTGAAGGCAGCCGATCTGCAAACGCTGAGCCGCATGTATCAGCGCATTATGGAACAGCTGGTCGCCTGATCGCGATCGAGAGGAGCAGGCAAATGGAATTTATTAAAGATTACTGGTGGATCATTGTGATCCTGTTGCTGGTCGGCGTACTGATGAATGTTTATAAGGATCTAAAACGCATCGACCATAAAAAATTTATGGCCAATAAACCCGACCTGCCGCCGCATCGTGACTTTAACGATAAGTGGGATGACGACGACTGGCCGAAGAAGAAAAAGTAACAGGTCAGGCTACGCTTCCCTGATAACGCCCTCGCCTGCGCGAGGGCGTTTTTACATCATCATAATCACATCGTCGTCGCCGGGTTTCGCTCCGCTTAACGCCTCATCGAAATAGCGCTTCGGCACCGTGTAGTGCAGGTGCTGCAGCGCCAGCGCCATGCTGCGGTCGTCTACCGCGTGCGGCAGATCTTCCACAATGTCGAGCGTCACGTCTCCGCCCAGCGCGGTGAGCCGCTGCGCAGCCTGCTCGGCGTGCTGCATCGGGATCTGCTCGTCATACTCGCCGTGGATCAAATGAATAGTGGTGCGCGTTGACGCCTGTTCCGGCAGCGTAGCGTAACGGCCGCTGAAGGCCACGACGCGGCCCGCCAGATCCGGCTGCGCTTTCACGCCCTCCAGCACCATGGTGCTGCCCTGCGAGAACCCCACCAGCGCGGTAGCGTCGGCGCGCACGCCGCTCTGCTCCTGCCAGTGCCGCACTGAATCAACGAACTGCGGCAGTACGGCGTTAACCCGCTGCTGTTCGCTCTGGTCATGCTGCGCGGTTTCACTGAACCAGTAATGGCCCGGCGCAGGCGCGCCGACCGCGACCACCTGCGCCTGCGGAAACTCGCGCGCGAACCAGCTGCCCAGCTGCGCCATAGAGTGAGGATTATCGCCTACGCCGTGGTAGAGCAGAAACAGCTGTTGCGCTGTCGCGCTCGGCTGCTGAACAATAACGTATTGCAGTGTCATATCGACCTCCTCAGATCACTATACGCCGCCCTGCGCGGAGCGTTATTGGGAAAATTTGAACAAGTTTGTGGATTTATTCCACTTGCTGACGCAGCTGCCTGGCGCGCGCCGCGTCCAGCGCGCTCAGGGCGGCGGCGGCCTCAAGCCGTAGTTGAGCGACCAAAGCCTTGCGCCCGCTCAGCCCCGCCTGCTGCGCAAGTCGGCCAGTATCCGCCTGCGGCTGCAGCGCGGCCTCCAGCAGCGGAGGAACAAAAATCCTGGCGGCGAGCCGGTGCAGCACCGGCAGACTCGCCTCCAGCGGCCGCTGCGCCCAGGCAAACCCCGCCACCAGCAAGGCATCTTCGTCGGTGAAAGAGAGCGGCATTTCAGGCAGCACAATCGACTCCGCTACCTGCTGACGCAGCTGCGGCCAGTCGCGCGCCAGCCGCTCTGCAGCGCGCCGCTGAAGATCCGCGCCTGCAGGCGTCAGCGCGCGCATCGCCATTGCCGCATAGCAGCCGCTGCTGGCCTCACGCTGCGTGCCGATGCGCACCAGAGTAAAGCCGCAGGCGCGCCAGAAGGCCCACAGCGCCTCGGTATAGCCAAAGCTGACAGAGAGAAAATCAACATCCTGTCGCCCCTGCGCGGCGGCCACTAATGCCTGACCGATGCCCTGACGGCGCTGTTCCGCCGCCACCGCGATGCGGCTGATACGGCGGGACCGCAGCGTCGCCGCCTCGACGAATCCGGCGTGCGCGGCCAGCGACTGCGCGACCAGATTGCCGCGCGGCCGTCGCCTGCCCGCCCAGACCGCCTGCGCCAGTTCGGGCGTTAAGCCGCCCTCCTCCACCAGCCAGAGCGCACCCTGTAAAGCGGGCGCTTCGCCGCTCAGCCACAGCGTCATGCCAGGCGCATCCATTAAGCGCCTCAGATCGAGCGGCGAGGTGCGATAGTGCGCGCTGGCCAGCAGACGGTATGCAGCTTCCGGCTGCGCGGGGTCTTCGCGCCAGGCGTCGGCGGGCATGAGCCGCGGCGCGGCGGGCAGTGAAACCGGCGCGGGCGCGGCGTCCTCAAACAGCAGCGTCTGGTTGATCCAGGCTTCCAGCGGGTCCTGACGCGACCAGCGCAGCGGCTCATCCAGCGTAAAGTAACGCGCCTGCGCCAGCCCGGCGCAGAACTTCAGGATAAAGCCCCGCCCGGTGCCCTCGTATCCCTGAACCGTGGTCGTCAGCAGCACGCGCGGGAAGCGTGCCACCAGCTGGGTAAGGAGCGGCGCAGGGATCGCCGCGGCTTCATCGACTATCAGCCAGTCAGCGGCGGGAACCTCAGGCTGAGCGAGAATGGCGTCGGGCGCCATAAAGTGAAAATGATCGGCGGCAAAGCGCATCACCACCTCTGTAGAGGCTTTCGCCGGCGCGGTGATAAGCGCCCGGGGGATCTGCTGCGCCAGCATTCCCGCCAGTGCAGATTTGCCGCGGCCGCGCGGTGCGGTAAGCACCGCGACGCCTGACGTCATCGCCAGCAGCTGCTGGACTATCGCTTTTTGCTGCTGCGGCGCGCGGCACTGCCAGCGAGGCAGGGTCGGCAACGGCGCGATACGTGCCGGTTCCTCCTGACGCAGTAGCGCCACGCCAGGATCGGCGAGCACCATTTTTTGCAGATGGCGAACAAAGTGCGGCGCAGGGAGAGGTTCGGCGACGTCGGCCCAGCGCAGGCTGTCCTCGTCAGGCAGCTGCGCCCAGCGCGCCCACGGCGGCGCTAACAGCAGCAGCCAGCTTCCGGCGCGCAGCGTGCCCGCCAGCGCGGCAAACGCCTCCGCGTGAAAACCGCGTCGCGCATCGAAAACGGCGTGAGTAAATTCGCGGCCGAGCAGCGTGCGTAACGCCGCGGGCGCGCAGTGCGGAAGGTCGCCCTCGATGGGCGCATTGCTCACCGCCAGCCAGTCGCCAGGCAAAGCGGCGCGCCACTCGGCGGCGCGCGCCAGCGACCAGTCCGACTCGCCGCTAATGACGCAGAGCCGTCTGACGCCCGCCTGCTGCATCTGACGGCTGAGCTGTTCAGGCGACATCAGTTAGCTGCAAAGGTGTTGCACTGTCCGGGATCGCCGCTGTCGAATCCGCGTTTAAACCAGGTGTAGCGCTGCTCCGAGGTGCCGTGTGTAAAGCTGTCAGGCACCACGCGCCCCTGGCTGCGCTGCTGCAGACGATCGTCGCCGATAGCCTGCGCCGCGTCGAGCGCCTGTTGCAGATCGCCGGTTTCCAGCCAGTTATCCTTGCTGACGTAATAGCCCCAGACGCCGGCGAAACAGTCCGCCTGCAGCTCCATTTTCACCGACAGATGGTTGATTTGCGTCTGGCTCGCGCCCTGCTGCATTTCGCGCACTTTCGGTTCGATGCCGAGCAGTTTCTGCACATGATGTCCTACCTCATGCGCCACAACATAACCCTGCGCAAACTCACCGCCCGCGCCGAGCTTGTTTTTCATTTCATCGTAGAACGACAGGTCAATATAGACGCGTTGATCCGCCGGACAGTAGAACGGCCCCATCGCCGTCTGGCCAGTTCCGCAGCTGGTCTGGGTCGCGCCGCGATACATCACCAGCGTTGGCGCGGTATACTCTTTGCCCATCTTCTGGAACAGCTTGCTCCAGGTATCTTCGGTGGAGGCCAGGATGACGCGGGTAAATTTCGCCGCTTCGTCGTCATTGGCGCTGACGCGCTGCTGCTGGCTGGTGGGCGCGACATTGCCGCCGGTAAGCATCCCCGTCAGGTCATACCCGTAATAGCCAGCGACCGCGACCACGACCAACAGAATAATACCGCCCTTCCCGCGCGGCAGCCGGATCTGCCTTCCGCCGCTATAGGCCGGGCCTTGATCTCGACGGTCTTCTACATTGTCGCTCTCGCGACGTCCTTGCCAGCGCATAATCTGCTCCTGATTAAGATAGTTAACGTGATTTTAGTTGCGCGGCGAGACAACTACCAGCCTTGCGGCCAAATGAAAAAAGGAGAGCCGAGGCTCTCCTTTTTCGCTTTCAGACGGGATTAGTTCAGTCGAGCTTAACGCCCAGCCGCTGCGCTACCTCTTCATAGGCTTCGATCAGGCCGCCCAGGCTCTGGCGGAAACGATCTTTATCCATCTTGTCCATCGTTTGCTTGTCCCACAGGCGCGCGCCGTCCGGTGAGAATTCGTCGCCCAGCACCACTTCGCCTTTGAACAGGCCGAACTCCAGTTTGAAATCGACCAGGATCAGGCCCGCGTCGTCAAACAGTTTGCTCAGCACCTCGTTGGCTTTAAAGGTCAGCTCCTGCATGCGTGCCAGGTTCGCTTTGCTCACCCAGCCGAAGGTTTCACAGTAGGATTCATTGACCATCGGGTCATGCTTCGCGTCGTCTTTAAGGAACAGATCGAACAGCGGCGGATTGAGGATCATCCCCTCTTCCACGCCCAGACGTTTTACCAGCGAGCCGGCCGCGCGGTTGCGTACTACGCACTCCACCGGCACCATCTCCAGCTTTTTCACCAGCGCTTCGTTGTCGGAAAGCAGCGCTTCCATCTGGGTCGGAATGCCCGCTTCCTGCAGCTTAGTCATAATGAAATGGTTGAACTTGTTGTTTACCATTCCCTTGCGATCGAACTGCTCGATTCGGGCTCCGTCGCCTGCTGACGTATCGTTGCGGAATTCGAGTACCAGCAGATCCGGATTGTCGGTGCTGTATACGGTTTTCGCTTTACCGCGATACAACTCAGCTCGCTTTTGCATCTTGTTAACTCCAGACTTGAAAATTTCGGGTGTTCTGCGACGGCGGGCCGCTGGGGGATTGCCGCGACGCAATCGTTTACTTCGCCGCGCACTATTATGCCAGAGACGAAAAAAAAAGGCCGGAGAATCTCCGGCCCTGAGGCGATTTATTTGTTAAGAGCCGCCTGGAACACGGCCACCAGCGCATCGTTCTGCGACTGGGTGAGCACGTGGCCTTTGGGATCGATAAACTGCAGGCTGCTGCGGTTACCCAGATCGCCGACCTGGACTTTATAGTCGCCGTTCGGCAGTTCCGGATCTTTCGCGCCGACATCATCCCACGCGCTGCTGCCCGGCGATTTATAGGTAACGCTGAGGCTGCCCTGCGGGCGGTTGCTGTCGGTCACTTCCATGCCGATGCGCTTCATCGCCTGCGGCAGACGCTGCCAGGCAACGTTGAACGGCGTACGCAGCACCAGCATCGGCAGACCGGTATCGTCCGCGCCGCTCTGCACGTCAATGCTGCCGCTGGCGCGACCCGCCGCCGCGTTTTCGCTGGCGAGGTCGATTTTATCCAGCCCGGCGCTGATCGCATTAAGCATCTGCGCGGTGTAGCGCTGGATCTGCACCGGCGAGGTGACCGCTTCGCCTTTCTGCTGCAGCTCAAGCAGGCGTACCGTCAGCACCTGCTGATAGCTCTGCGACTGCACGCTGATCTCATAGCGGCCGCGATACTGATTGTCTTCGTCGGCGCGGTTCCACTGCACCCAGTCGGTGGTCAGCTGCTGACGCGCATCGTTGCGCTGCGCAACAGGAAAGTTGCTGGATTCAACAACTTTATTCACCTGCGACCAGACGGAGCCGCGGTTTTTTTCCAGCATCAGCACGCCGGTATTGCCGGTAAACTGCGCGCGCGCGCCGTTGACCAGCGCCAGCGGCTGAGCCGGCGGACGAATGTCGAGCTGCTTGCCGACGTTGCCGCTGGCGGCGGTGTGCGGCACGTCGTAATCACCGTGTGCCACTGGCAGGATCATACCAGCCGGCGCCTGCAGATCGTGCAGCTCGCTGGCCTGTAAATAGGACTCGTCACCGCTTACCTGACGTTTATAACGTTGATCGTTAGAGCACGCCGTTAACAGCATCGCAGTAGACAGCGCCACGACGGTCGCAACCGTTGAGCGCTTTACAGAATGATTCATTGAAACTCCCTAACTTATCGCAAACCCGCTTTAATCAGCGCCTGCTCAACTTTTGGTATGGCCGCTGAAGTCAGCGGCGTCATCGGCAGACGCAGCGTGTCACTGGCGATTAATCCTAACTGTTTCGCCGCCCATTTGACCGGGATAGGATTGGGTTCACAGAAAAGCGTCTGGTGCAGATGCATCAGACGCTGATTCAGGCGACGCGCTTCAGCGAAATTGCCCTGTTGCGCCAGCGCGCACAGTTCAGCCATTTCACGCGCTGCGATGTTGGCCGTTACCGAGATAACGCCCTTGCCGCCCAGCTGCATAAGGTCCAGCGCGCTGGCGTCGTCGCCGCTGACAATAATAAAGTCCTCATCGACCAGTGCTTGGATCTGGCTAACGCGCGATAAGTTCCCGGTCGCCTCTTTGATTCCGATAATATTTTTGATTTCAGCAAGGCGAGCGACGGTTTCCGGCAGCATGTCGCAGCCGGTGCGTGAGGGGACGTTATATAACATTTGCGGCAGCGCCGTACTTTCCGCGATCGCTTTAAAGTGCTGGAACAACCCTTCCTGCGTCGGACGGTTGTAGTACGGCGTTACGGTCAGGCAGCCAACCACGCCGCTGTTTTCGAAACGTTTGGTGAGAGAGATGCCTTCTGCGGTGGCGTTGGCGCCGGTACCGGCAATCACCGGAATACGTCCGTCCGCCAGCTCCAGCGTCAGCATCACCACATCGCCATGCTCTTCATGGCTCAGAGTCGCGGATTCGCCGGTGGTGCCGACGGAGACGATCGCCGCGGTGCCGCTGGCGACGTGATAATCAATCAGTTTCTTCAGACTCGTACGGCAGACATTACCTTTGTCATCCATTGGCGTAACGAGCGCAACAATACTTCCCGTGAACATTGGCGATCCCCTCGACAAACAAGTGCTTCATGGTACGTTTTACTTCTGTTGAAAAGCAAGCAGGCCACGCCCCTCCTGCGCTTGTCAGCAGTTTTTTTTATGTTTACCTTATGGTTATTAGCGAATGAACAGGAAATCCCACTTTGCCGCAGTCTCAGCCCCACCATTTGGTGATCACCGCACTGGGTGTTGACCGTCCGGGTATCGTCAATACGATTACCCGCCACGTCAGCAGCTGCGGATGCAATATCGAAGACAGCCGTCTCGCCATGCTCGGGGATGAGTTCACCTTTATTATGCTGCTCTCCGGCAGCTGGAACGCCATCGCGCTGATCGAATCGACGCTGCCGCTGAAAGGCGCGGAGCTTGAGCTGCTGATCGTGATGAAGCGCACCAGCGCCAGAACGCGTCCGCCGATGCCGGCGACGGTCTGGGTTCAGGTCGAGGTGCCTGACTCTCCCCATCTTATTGAGCGGTTCACCGATCTGTTCGACAAACATGCGATGAATATTGCTGAGCTGGGCTCTCGCATCAAACCAGGTCAGGCAGATCAGACGCCAACGCTCTATATTCAAATAACGGCGCACAGCCCGGCAGGTGTAGGCGACTCGCAGTTTGAGCAGGCGTTTTATGCCTTGTGCCGCGAACTCAATGCTGAAGGTACGCTGCGTTTTTACAGCCTGGCCGATGAAGATGCGGCGACGCTTCAGGGTTCACGCTAAGCTGTAAATAAACCGGGGCTATTCCTCCACATCACTGATGTCTGGCTATGTGGCGCAATATCCCCTGATGGCGACTTTCTACCTGACGCGGTTCGTCAGGCAGCCTGTCGCCCACAGCATAAAGAAAAATGGAGAGTAGTGATGAATCCACTGAAAGCCGGTGACACCGCACCGAAATTTAGCTTGCCCGACCAGGATGGCGAACAGGTAAATTTAACCGACTTCCAGGGACAGCGCGTTCTGGTCTATTTTTACCCGAAAGCGATGACGCCAGGATGCACAGTGCAGGCTTGCGGCCTGCGCGACAATATGGATGAACTGAAAAAAGCGGGCGTGGAAGTGCTGGGCATCAGCACCGATAAGCCAGAAAAGCTGTCGCGCTTCGCTGAAAAAGAGCTGCTGAACTTTACGCTGCTCTCTGATGAAGATCATCAGGTCTGCGCAGCGTTCGGCGTCTGGGGCGAAAAATCCTTTATGGGTAAAACCTATGACGGCATTCACCGCATCAGTTTCCTGGTGGGCGCCGACGGCAAGATCGAAAAGGTGTTCGACGATTTCAAAACGTCCAACCATCACGATATCGTGATGGACTACCTGAAGTCGCTTTAACACACGCGGATGCGGCTTAGCGCCGCATCCCGCCGCCTCTCTTTACGAGACAGAACTTCCCGCAAGTGGCGTTTGCGCTTCCGCTACCCTGACGCAGTTTCGCCCGTCATTTTTCGCCTGATAAAGCGCGGCGTCTGCCTGTTTCAGGCTCTGTTCCAGCGAAACCGCCTCATCTTGCCAGCCCGCCACCCCGACTGAAAGGGTAATGGTGCCGACCTCGGCCAGCGATGCCGCGGCGATGCTGACGCGTATGCGTTCCGCAATGCGGCGCGCCTCCTCGATATCGGTCATCGGCAGCAGCATCAGGAACTCCTCTCCGCCATTGCGGCATACCACATCGCTCTGACGCGCGCTGGCGCTCAGCGTTTCCGCCACCTGCTGAATCACCCGGTCGCCGACATCATGCCCCCAGTTGTCGTTGACCCGCTTAAAGTGGTCGATATCCAGCGCCAGTACGGCGAACGGCTGACGCATCGTCTGATAAAAGTCGAGCACCGCACTCAGGCCGCGCCGGTTAAGCAGCTGCGTCAGCGGATCGGTCTGCACTTCTGACTTAAGGCGGCCGATCTTGTCCTGCACCAGGCCGATGCCGGTCAGCAGCGCGCGCTTAACCTGCGCCGCCTCGAAGTACCAGGCATGAACAGCACTAAGCTCCTGTGAAACGCCGGGCGCATCCATCTGACGCGCCTTACGCGCCAGCTGCCAGAGCGGCAGCGCGATCAGCCGCGCCAGGATCACCGCCACCAGCAGCGTCAGCAGCGCGAAAGGCACCGAGCGTTTCAGCACCTGCATCAGCAGGCCGGAAAGCGGCTCAAGCGTCACGGCGGTGGGCTTAAGCGCCACCACCGTCCAGCCCGTAGTCGGCACCACCGCATAGCCGGCGAGGCGCGACGGTTCGCCCGCCAGCTGTAGCTGCAGCGAGCCGTTGGTCTCTTCCTGATGACCGTTAAGCAGCGCAGGCAACGTTTTGCCGATCAGCTGCCCGTTCTGGTGATAGAGCACCCGGCTCTCGCTGTCCAGCACGTAGACGCTGGTGCCGTCGCGATAGTACTGCTCGCCAAGCAGCGTATTCAGAATACTTTTCTTTTTCAGATAGATGGTGCCGCCCACATAGCCGAGATAGCGTCCGTCACGGCTCCAGATCGGCCAGGAGACGAAGATAATCAGGTTGTTCGCCGCCGAAATAGTGGGTTTGCTGATGGCAGGCTGTCGCGCGCTTAGCGCTTCGCGCGACGCCTCGCTGGTAAGATGCATACCTTGCAGCATCAGGGATTCCGGCGAGATAGCTTTAACGACGCCGTTAGCGTCGACCACCGCCACCGAGTTAAAACTGCTGGTCTGCTCGCGCAGGCGATCGACCTCCCGACGCAGCAGCGCGGGATTATCAAAATCGTCGCCGAGCAGCCTGGCGCTGTAGTGCAGCTGCGACTGCGCCAGCTGGAAAAAAATTTCGGTGGTGGAGGCCAGCTTGGTGGCGTAAGCGCGGTTCGCCTCCAGCGTGCTGTCGATCAGCGCCATACGCTGCACGCGCCAGGTAGCATAGAGCGCGTTGGTCAGCGTAACTACGATGCTGACAATAGCGAGTAACGCGATAAGCGTGCGCAGATCGGTTCTGGGACGCAGGCGCATTAACATAGCGCGCCCGCTGCAAAAGATAAGTACATGCTGAAAGGCCTGAGAATGTCGTTATTGTTGGAAGTTATCTGCCCTGGTGAGGCAAGGGGCAAGTGTACACCCTGCCGCCCTCCTGAGCACCTTTCCAACCGTTACATTCTCTGACACCCGCTATTCGCGCCCGGCGTTAATCGATCAAACCGTGTTGATCGTAGAATGGCCAGGGGCCGGAATAGTCGCCGATGGCGCACTGGTGCGTCACCATCATACCCTGCTCCGGCTGCCAGCTATGCAGCAGGAAGCCTGGCGGCTCCAGCACGAAATGGGCCGGGCCGTCCGGCTGCAGGTCAAACGCTACCTGATGGGACACGCCCGGCGCGCACACCGCCAGCGTACCGGCGAAACGCGCCTGCAGGCTGCGGTGCAGATGGCCGCACAGCACGCGCTCTACCTGTGGATGGCGGGCAATAATGGCCGCGAGCGCGTCGGGATTACGCAGCCGCTGGCGATCCATATGGTCGATGCCGCAGATAAAAGGCGGATGGTGCAGCATAACCAGCGTCGGCGCGGCCGGTTCGCGCGTCAGGCTTTCCTCCAGCCACGTCAGCTGATATTCATCGACATAGCCCCAGGGCTGTTCCGGCACACTGGAGTCGAGCGCGAGCAGCTTCAGCGGCCCTACCTTCAGCTGCCAGTTAAGCGTAGCGCCGTGTTGAAGGTAGTCATGATCGATAAAGACTGCGCGCAGCGCCTGGCGATCGTCATGGTTGCCCGGCATCAGGCGGAACGGCAGCTGCAGGCGGCGCAGGGCCAGACGCAGCGTCTGATACTCCTCCACCGTACCGAAATCGACCAGATCGCCGGTGATCACCACCATATCCGGCTGTGGCCGCAGCGCGTTAAGGGTGTCGATGGCGCGCAGCAGCGCGGCCTGCGTATCCACTTTTTTATAGGACAGGCGACCGTTCGCCTTGATATGCAGATCGCTGATTTGCGCAATCAGCGTAGGTTTGGCAAACACAAAACTCTCCTTAATAACCGGTAAATTCCAGCGCGGCGCGCGGCGCCAGCGTCCAGGTGACGCGTTGCCCGGCGTGCCAGGCCTCCCGCGCATGACGCTCTACCTGAATCGGCGCGGCGAGACCGATATCGATCTGCAAACGCTGCGCGGCGCCTAAAAAAGTGCTGCCGACGATGTAGCCGTGGCGCGCGTAGCGGTTGTCGTCCGCCAGTAAGATATCCTCCGGGCGGCAGAACTGACGCGGCTCGCCGTGGACGTCGGTCTCGACGCAGTTAATCGCGCCGACGAAATCGGCGACGAAGCGCGTCGCTGGCCGCTGATAAATCGCCTGCGGCGTGTCGATCTGGGCGATACGCCCCTGCTCCATTACCGCGATGCGGTCGCCGAGCGCCATCGCCTCCTGCTGATCGTGCGTGACGTAAACGGCGGTAATGGCGAGCTTTTTCAGCAGCGCGCCGATCTCAAGCCGCAGGCGCTCGCGCAGTTTGGCGTCAAGCGCCGCCAGCGGCTCGTCGAACAGCAATACTTTCGGCCGCGCGGCCAGCGCGCGCGCCAGCGCCACGCGCTGCTTCTGGCCGCCGGAGAGTTTGTCGATAGCGCGGTTTGCCAGCGCGCTGAGATCCACCAGCGCCAGCATCTCTTTCACCCGCGCTTCACGCTCGACGCGCGCCACCCCTTGCACCTTCAGGCCATACTCGACGTTCTGCGCCACGTTCATATTGGGAAACAGCGCGTAGTTCTGAAACACCATGCCGACGTTGCGCTTCTCGATCGGCAGCGCGGTGACGTCGCGATCGTCGAACCAGACTTCGCCGCCCTCGTCGCTGCTCTCCAGCCCGCTGATAATGCGCAGCGTGGTGGTTTTACCGCAGCCGGATGGCCCAAGCAGTACCAGGGTTTCACCGGCGTGAACGGTAAGATCGAGCGGATGCAGCGCGGTATGTTGATGAAAGCGGCGCGAGCAGCCGCGCAGCGTGACGGTAACGGCATCGCTATTCATGCCAGCTCCTTAACAGCGTTTCGCGTTGCCTGGCGCGTCAGCCAGTGATTGCAGGCGTTCAGCATCAGCAACAGCGGTAAAATCATAACGATAAAAATCAGCGTATAGGCCGATCCCACTTCCAGCCGCATCGAGGCGTAACTGTCCGCCAGCCCTACCGGCAGCGTTTTCGTCAGCGGCGTATGCAGCATCCAGGTGATATTGAACTCCCCTACCGAGAGCGTAATCACCATAAACGCGCCCGCCAGGATGCCGTTGCGGCAGTTGGGCACCACCACGGTGAAAAAACGACGCCAGAATCCGGCCCCCAGGCTGGCGGCCGCCTCTTCAAGGCGCGGCAGCTGAATCGCCTGCATCACCGCCAGCACCGGACGGATCATAAAGGGCAGCGTAAAGAGCACGTGGCCGATCAAAATAAACAGCCAGCTGTCGCGCAGGCCGTTAAACCGGCCATAGAGCAGAATAATGCCGAGCGCGGTAGCCAGACCCGGCAGCGCCACCGGCAGCATCAGACACTGTTCGATGCGGGCGGACCAGCGCGGCGGCGCCTTCAGCAACCCCCAGGCAGCGGGCAGCCCGATCGCGACGGTGATCGCCAGGCAGCAGAGCGCAATCAGCAGCGACAGCCAGAAGGTATCGGCGTACAGCTCCCACACCTGTCCAACCCACTTCAGCGTCAGGCCGCTGCGCAGGCCGATAAAGTAGTTCTCCGTGACGCCCGCCAGCATCGACAGCACCACCGGCACGATCATAAACAGCGCCGTCAGCGCGGTGATGCCAGCCTGCAGATAAAACAGCGTACGACGTTTCATCACGCTTCCTCTCCCGACGCCCGCGTCAGGGCGCGCGCCAGCATCAGGCCCAGCCAGGCGACCGCGCCCATAACCACCGACAGCGCCGCAGCGGTGGCGAAATTGGCGTAGTTGGTGAACTCGCCGTAAATCGTCAGCGGCAGCACGCTAAGGCTGGTGCCCAGCGTAAACGCGGTGCCGAAGGCGCCCATACTGGTGGCGAAACAGAGCGCGCCGCTGGAAAGCAGCGCCGGCTTCAGTCCCGGCACAATAACGTCCCAGGTAATGCGCCACTGACTGGCGCCCAGCGAGCGCGCCGCCTCTTCCAGCGAGCGATCCAGTTTTTCGCTCGCTGCCACCAGCGTGACGATGGCGCGCGGCAGGGAAAAATAGAGGTAGCCGATAAAGAGGCCGCTGAGCGAATAGGCGAGCGTCCAGCGCTCGTGAAACAGGCTCATGCTCAGCTGCGCCAGCACGCCCTGACGGCCCGCCAGCATCACTACCAGGAACCCCACCACAACGCCGGGAAAGGCGAGCGGAAAGGTCAGCAGCGCCAGCAGCGTGCCGCGCCCGGCGAAGCGCTGACGCGCCAGAAAACAGCCGACCACGGCGGCGATCAGCAGCGTCATCAGCGTCACCGCCAGCGACAGCAACACGGTGTTGAGCAGGCTTTGCAGATACTGCGGCTGGCTAATGACCGTCCAGTAGCCGCTCTGCTGCGTGGTGCGGTCGGGCGTGACGCCGATCTCCAGCAGACGCGCAAAAGGCAGCAGCCAGAAGGCGGCAAAAAACAGCAGCGCGGGCAGCAGCATCCAGGGCCAGCGCGCGCCCTGATGCGCCCGATGGCGCAGGGCCGTCGGCGCGCGGCTGCGGGTATCCAGCAGCGACATTAACGGATCTCGCTCAGGTAGCGGGCGGAGAAGGCTTTTTGTGCATCGGCCATCTGCTGGTAATCAACAGTCTGGGCGCGGGCGTAGTCGCTGTCAGGCAGGAACTTCGCCTTCGCCTCGGCGGACATCGCCGACGGACGCACCGGACGCAGGTAGGCGTTGGCCCAGATAGCCTGCCCTTTATCCGAGAGCACGTAGTCGATCACTTTTTTGCCGTTGGCTTCGTGCGGCGCGTTCTTCACCAGGCTGATGACGTAAGGCACCGTTACCGTACCCTCTTTCGGGATCACAAAGGCGACGTTGGCATGGTCTTTATATTTGGCGCGGTAGGCGTTGAAGTCGTAGTCGAGCAGAATCGGGATCTCGCCTGAAATCAGGCGCGCATAGGCGGTCTGCTTTGGAACGATCGGCTGATTGACCTGCAGCTTTTTGAACCAGCTGAGCGCCGGAGTAAAGTCCTGCATGGTGCCGCCTTTCGCCTGGTTCACCGCCACGGCGGCGACATAGCCGACAAAGGCGCTGGAGGGATCGAGATAGCCCACCATACCTTTATATTCCGGCTTAAGCAGATCGTCCCAGGATTGAGGCACCGGCGCGCCGCCCAGCGCATCGACATTGACCATAAAGCCCATGGTGCCTGAGTGCAGCGCCACCCACTTGCCGTCGGGATCTTTCATGCCTGCCGGGATCTCATCCCAGTGCGCCGGTTTGTAATCGGCGATCACGCCGGTGCCCGCCGCCTGGATGCCAAAACTTACGCCGTAATAGACCACGTCGGCGACCGGATTACTCTTCTCGGCGACCATCTGCGCCAGCGCCTGGCCGGAGTTTTTATTATCCTGCGGCACCTGAATGCCGGTATCACGCGCGATGGCTTTCAGCTGCGTTCCCCAGTCCGCCCATTCCGGCGGGCAGTTGTAGCAGATCGCGCTTTCCGCCGCGTGGGCGGCCTGGCTCGCCATACCGCATGCAGCCAGCAGCGCCGCAGCGGTTAACTTTTTCATTTTGTTGTGCGTTGACATGTGGATTCCCTGGAGTTGACGAAAGTAGAGCGCGGCGCGGGCGCGATGCTCTCGCCCAACCGCAGGTGGTGTGCCAGCATGCGGGGCCCGCCGCTGGATTGTTGTAAAAGCATATCGATAGTGCATGCGCCAAGCAGATCGCTGGGCTGCACTACCGAGGCAAGCGACGGAGAAAGATGTTCGCCGGTTTCAATGCCGTCGAAGCCCATAATTGAGAGCTGGGTCGGCACCTGAACGCCCGCGCGCGCGGCGGCACCCATCAGACTGATGGCCAGCAGGTCGTTACTGCAGATCACTGCCGTCAGCGGATTTGCGCCCTGCAGACGCGGCCGCAGCTGCTGAAAATCGGAGCGCGTATGGCTCGGCATCTCAATCAGCGGAAAGGGTTTCAGCCCCGCCTGCTGCATCGCGTCGCAGTAGCCGAGAAAGCGCTGCTGCGCGCGATCGGACTGCCAGACCGGCCCGGTAACCATGCCGATATGACAATGGCCCAGCGTCAGCAAATGTTCGGTGGCTTCAGCCATCGCGAGGCGGTTATCAACGCAGACGCTCGGCCAGTCCGCGCTTTGCGGCACGTTGTGCGCCAGCACAAAGGGCATCTGCGCCGCGGCCAGCGTCGGCAACACGGCGCTGCGATCCGCGTCGGCCACCGTCAGCACCAGCCCGGCGACGCGCTGACGCAGCATATGCTCCACAATTGCCGCTTCGCGTTCGGCCTGATAGTCGCTGGTGGCGACCAGCAGGCCAAATCCAGCCAGCCGCGCCTGCCGCTCCATCGCCTGAAGCTGCTGCGCAAACACCGGATTCAGCAGTGAAGGCAGCAATACGCCAAGCGTGGTGGAGCTTTGGGTGCGCAGCTGACGCGCGATATGGTTAGGCCGAAAGCCGAGCTGATCGGAAGCCGCCAGCACGCGCTGCAGCGTACTCTCTTTCAGCAAATGGGGGTCGGAGAAAGCGCGCGCTGCCGTGGCGCGAGAAACGCCCGCCAGTTTCGCTACGCTGATTAAATCCGTCATTTTTCCCCCTCAATACGCTGATGAGAACGATCTCATTGGCGCTCAAAGTAAAGGGGTTGTATGACAGAACAATCGCAGCGGGATGACGAACAGATGACAGCGGCGCGCGGCCGCTGTCAGAGAAGGGCTTACAGCATCAGGAAGGCGTAGCCTTCGTTTTGCAGCGTTGCGACGGTGGTGCCGCTGGAGATGGTGTGGGTAACGCGCTGATCGATCCACTCGCGCTGCAGGTTGTGGAAAGCCACCGACTGGTCGCAAATCGACACCTTCACACCCGCTTTTTCCAGCTCGTCGATCAGCTTAAGGTTCGGGTTGTCCACGCCGTACGCTTTATGGAACTGCTCGTTGTTCAGCGCCGCCGACACCGCATCGCTGTTGATCGATACCACAAAATTCAGCTGATTCAGCGGCACGCCTGCAGCGTAATAGAGGTTAGTTACGCGTGCGACGCGCTCCAGACCCAGGTTCGGCTTACGAATATCGCCTTCACTGCGGTTAACCTGGAAAACAATTTTATTGCTCAGGCCCGGTACGGTGCCTGGTTTATAAGCGGGCGTATCGACATAGTGAATTTTGCCGTAGCCTTCAATCGCGGGCGTACTCCAGAAATCTGCTGGCTGCGTGTTGTTATCGGCGAATTTGCCGCTTACTTTTTCATATAATTCCGGCAGCTGTAATACATTGCCGCCAATAAACCCGGCTATAGCTGCCACCACAATATAGGCCGCTGGACGCATCGTTATTCTCCTGCTTGTTATTTTCAAAGTGTGATTACATCTGTAGCCATGCGTAACCCTGGTTCTCCAGGGTTGAGACCGTGGTCGGGCTGGAAAGCGCATGGACAACTGATTTATCGATCCAGTCGTTGGGGTAATGGTGGAAAGCCACCGACTGGTCGCAGACGGAGACCTTCACGCCCAGCTTATTCAGCTCGCCGATAAGCTTGAGGTTGGGATTGTCTACGCCATAAAACTGTTTGAAATGGGCGTTATCCAGCATCGCTGGCGTCGCGTCACCCGTCACCGAGACCACGAATTTCAGATCTTCGGCGGGAACGCCGGAGGCGACATAGAGATTGACCACGCGCGCTACGCGCTCCAGGCCAAGGTTAACGTCGGTCATCGCGCCGTCGCTGCGGGTGATCTGGAAAACGATTTTATTGCTCAGGCCCGCGACCGGTTTAAAGGCGGCATCCGGCTCGTAGTGGATCTTTCCATAGCCTTCGACGGCAGGCGTGCTCCAGAAGCCTTCGGGATCGCTGGGTTTGGCGGCGAAGTGGTTAACGACCTTTTGATAGAGCGCGCCGCTCTGGGTAACGCCCGCGCCAACAGCACCGCCAATAATAGCGATGAGCGCGTAAGATACAGCTGAACGCATAAATTCTCTCCGGACAACAGCGTAGGGCTGATTCACATCCTGAATCGGGTGAGCTATCTATACCACAGCCCCGGCGTGGCAAAAGGGTGCGGCGCTAAGCCGCTGCGCCCGATTAATTTCAAATGAAATTATTAATTAACCAAATTAATAAAGGCGCTCGATGGGGCTGCACTTGCAGCTCTTTATTAGGATGGATCGATATAAAAGCGTTCAGAGAAGTTAAATAAAAAAGTTTTGGGTAAATGACGTACCAGTTATTAATATGGCGCAAGGCGGGTAATCTCTTTCACAATAAAAATTATTGATATTCACTTTTACCGTCCAGCGCTTTTGCAGCCGTTTTTTTCAGAGTAAGCCTGGAAAAAAACATGCCACATTCAATTTTTTTGAGCAAATTTACATATCTTTAATCGGCAGAGGGATTGGGAGCTGACTGATTCAGCAGGAGAAAACGTCTCTTACAGGCGCGTCAATAATAGTGCCCGCTGCTACAGCGCATTTATGCTGGCGGTGCGACTTATCAGCTTAAAAACGCGCTGCCTTTTTTAACGAAAGCTTGCCTGCCGTTAATATTCAATTTTTTGCTGCAAAGGCACGATTACAGCCTCTGTTAATGGCAAAGCAGACCGTTTCTTTCTCTCAAGGCTCTGGTTAAGATAGACGCGACGCGTCTTTTACCCTGAAAAAGCACAATGTACTTTCCAGGCCTCTGAGTTTCTCTACAGGATCCAGGCATGTTGAACCGGTTAAAGAAAACGCTACTCGCCGCGCTGCTTCCCACGCTGATGCTGATGCCGCACGCGCCCGCCTGGGCTGACGTCAGCGACTCGCTGCCCGATATGGGCACGACCGCAGGCTCGACGCTCTCTATCGGCCAGGAGATGCAGATGGGCGACTTTTATGTGCGTCAGCTGCGCGCCAGCGCGCCCTTGATTAACGATCCCCTGCTCAACCAGTACATTAACCAGCTCGGCCAGCGCCTGGTCGCCCATGCCGACTCGGTAAAGACGCCCTTTCACTTTTTTCTGATCCAGAACGACGAGCTTAACGCCTTCGCCTTTTTTGGCGGCAATGTGGTGCTGCACGCCTCGCTGTTTCGTTTTACCGAGAATGAAAGCCAGCTTGCTTCGGTCATGGCGCACGAAATCTCTCACGTTACCCAGCGCCATCTGGCGCGCGCAATGGAAGATCAGAAGCGCAACGCGCCTTTGACCTGGGTCGGCGCGCTGGGATCGATTTTACTGGCGATGGCCAGTCCGCAGGCGGGCATGGCGGCGCTTACCGGTACGCTGGCGGGTACGCAGCAGGGCATTATCAGCTTTACGCAGGGCAACGAACAGGAGGCCGATCGCATCGGCATTCAGGTGCTGCAACGCGCCGGATTCGATCCCGAAGCGATGCCGAACTTTTTACAGAAGCTGGCCGATCAGAGCCGCTTCTCCTCAAAACCGCCGGAAATCCTGTTGACGCACCCCCTGCCGGACAGCCGCCTGGCGGATGCGCGCAACCGCGCCAACCAGATGCGCCCGGTGGTGGTGCAGTCCTCGCAGGATTACTACATGGCGAAAGTGCGCGCGCTCGGCATGTACGCCACCGGCCGCAACCAGCTTACCGACGAGCTGCTGGATGAGTATGGCCGCGGCAATAGCCGCCAGCAACAGGCGGCGCAGTACGGCAAAGCGGTGCAGTTTTTACAGGCGAAAAGTTTCGCCAGCGCGAAAAAAATCATCGAGCCGCTGCTGGCAAAGCAGCCCGATAACATCTGGTTTCTCGATATCATGACCGATATCGATATTGGTCTGAACCAGCCGCAGCAGGCGATCGCGCTGCTTAACGCCGCAGGCGGCGCAAAAAACAGCCCGGTGGTGCAGCTTAACCTGGCGAACGCTTACGTCGAGGCGAAACAGCCCGCTAACGCCAGCCGCATTCTTAACCGCTATACCTGGTCGCATCCCGACGACCCCAACGGCTGGGATCTGCTGGCGCAGGCGTCGGCGCAGCAGGGGCTTAATGACGAAGAGATGTCGGCGCGCGCCGAGACGCTGGCGCTTAACGGCCAGCTCGATCAGGCGATCACCGCCCTGAGCAGCGCCAGCGCGCAGGTGCCTGTCGGCAGCCTGAAACAGGCGCGCTACGACGCGCGTATCGACCAGCTGCGCCAGCTGCAGAGCCGTTTTAAACAGTATCAAAAAGGATAAACGCCGATGGTCACTCTTTATCACAACCCGCGCTGCAGCAAGAGCCGTGAAACGCTGGCGCTGCTGGAGGCGCAGGGCGTCGAACCGGAAATCGTGCGCTACCTGGAGACCCCGCCAGATCGCGAAACGCTGCAAATTCTGCTGCAAAAACTCGGCCTGAGCAGCGCCCGTCAGCTAATGCGCACCAAAGATGAGCTTTATAAAACGCTGCAGCTGGAAAACGCCAGCGAAAGCGCGTTGCTTGACGCGCTGGCGTCGCACCCGGCCCTGCTGGAGCGGCCCGTGGTCGTCAATGGCGATCGGGCGCGAATCGGCCGTCCGCCGGAAGCGGTGCTGGCGATCCTTTAAAGACCGAGCGTCTCTTTTACGAAGGGAATGGTGAGTTTGCGCTGCGCGCTGATGGAGGCGTGATCGAGACGATCCAGCGTATCGAACAGCGTGCGCATTTCGCGATCGAGGCGTTTCAGCAGGAAGCGCCCCACGTCCTCCGGCAGCTCAAATCCTCGCATGCCGGCGCGCAGCTGCAGCGCCTGCAGTTTATCTTCATCGCTCAGCGGCTGCAGACGGTAGATCTGCCCCCAGTCGAGGCGCGACGCCAGATCGGGCAGATTAAGATTAAGCTGGCGCGGTGGTCGATCGCCGGTGATCAGCAGTCGGGTTTTGCCCGTTTCCAGAATACGGTTATAGAGATCGAAGATCGCCATTTCCCACGCCTCTTCTCCCGCGATGCACTCGATGTTGTCGATGCAGACCAGCGCCAGATGCTCCATGCCGTCCAGCACGTCCGGTACAAACCAGGTACGCTTATCCAGCGGCACATAGCCGACTGCTTCACCGCGCGCCGACATTTCTGCGCACGCGGCGTGCAGCAGATGGCTGCGGCCCCCGCCTTCGCGCGACCAGAAATAGAGATAGCTGCCGTGTTGCTGACTGAGGGCGCCTTTGAGCGCGGCAATAAGGGACGGGTTTTCCCCCGGCCAGAAGCTGGCGAAAGTTTCGTCGTCCGGTAAGTAAAGTGGCAGTGACAGTTGTGCCGGCGTGTTCAGAAGCACCTCAAAGAGAACAGGCAAAAAACGGGGCAAGTCTACCACAGTTTTCGCCGGGAGAGGATAACGGGCGTCCCTGCCCGCAAGGGGCTTAGTGACCGCCCTTCTCTTCAGCGTCCAGCACCACTTCCTCTGGACGCAGCAGCGAAATAACGCGGAAAATCAGCGCCAGCAGCACGCCGACCAGCGTCGCCAGCGCCATGCCTTTCAGCTCGGCGGCGCCGATATGCACTTTCGCTCCGCTGACGCCGATGATCAGGATAACGGAGGTCAGGATCAGGTTTTGCGCCTTGCTGTAATCGACCTTCGATTCAATCAGCACGCGGATGCCCGACGCGCCAATCACACCATAAAGCAGCAGCGAGACGCCGCCCATGACCGGCACCGGGATCGCCTGAATCGCCGCCGCCAGTTTGCCGACGCACGACAGCAGGATTGCGATGATCGCCGCGCCGCCGATTACCCAGGTGCTGTAGACGCGGGTAATCGCCATAACGCCGATATTTTCGCCGTAGGTAGTATTCGGCGTCGAGCCGAAGAAGCCGGAGATGACGGTTGAAAGACCGTTCGCGAACATTGAGCGGTGCAGACCGGGATCACGGATCAGATCTTTTTTCACGATATTCGCGGTTACGACCAGATGCCCGACATGTTCAGCGATGACCACCAGCGCAGCGGGCAGAATCGTCAGCATCGCCGCCCATTCGAAACGCGGCGTATAAAAGGTCGGCAGCGCGAACCAGGGCGCGTTATAGACTGGCGTCCAGTCAACGATGCCCATCGCGAAAGAGAGCGCATAGCCTGCGACCACGCCGACCAGGATAGGGATAATGGCGAGGAAACCGCGAAACAGCACCGAGCCGAAAACCGTCACCGCCAGCGTCACCAGCGAAATAGTTATCGTGGTGCTGTCAGCGCTGCTCCCTTCCGCTGGCAGCAGGCCCGCCATATTGGCCGCCACGCCCGCCAGCTCCAGCCCGATAACCGCCACGATTGCGCCCATCGCCGCCGGCGGGAACATCACGTCGATCCAGCCGGTACCCGCTTTTTTCACAATCAGCGCGACGATGCAGAACAGCACGCCGCACAGGATAAAACCGCCCAGCGCCAGCTCATAGCCCAGCGGCAACAGCAGCAGCACCGGCGAGATAAAAGCGAAGCTGGAGCCGAGATAGGCGGGGATTTTGCCTTTACAGATAAAAAGATAAAGCAGCGTGCCGACGCCGTTGAACAGCAGCACCGTTGCCGGGTTGATATGGAACAGAATCGGCACCAGCACCG